>JANODG010000019.1:0-25269 GCA_031412575.1 Bdellovibrionales bacterium | reverse complement strand
GTGTACCCCCTGCCTGGGTTTCGTTTTGTAAAAAACAATTAAAAGACTCTGATGTTTTAATCGCAACGGTTGTTGGGTTTCCGTTTGGATATAATTTAACATCTTCAAAAGTTCATGAACTCCAAAATTTAATTGATCTGGGTGCCGACGAAATTGATTTCGTCATAAATTTATCTTGGGTGAAGTCTGACAAGTTTGATTTTGTTTTTGAAGAGTTCAAAGCGCTGAGAGAAGCTGCAGGCAATACTGTTTTGAAAGCCATTTTAGAAACTGGCGCCTTATCTGAATTTGAAATTAAAAAACTTTGTGAGCTTGCCATTAAATCAAAAATTGACTTTGTCAAAACCTCGACGGGCTTTCATGAAACCGGAGCTAAATTATCTGACGTTCAATTGATGAAGCGACAAGTTGGAAATGCTGTATTTATTAAATCAAGTGGCGGCATTAAAGATCTACAAACGGCCAAACAATTCATTAATGCTGGAGCGGACCGAATTGGTTGCTCGGCAAGTGTTTCGATCATCAAAGAATCCATGTCACTTGAGGTGCCTAAATCAGGCACGGGTTCGGATCAAGGATCAGACTACTAAAATGAATATTTATGAAATCATTAATAAAGCACAATCTAAAACTAAGCTGACAAAAAATGAAATTTTTTGGCTTGTAGATCAATTCACTAAAGATGAAATTCCTGATTATCAAATGTCGGCATGGCTTGCGACCGTATTTGTAAATCATTTGTCTGAAGAAGAAACAAATTGGCTCACCCAAGCTTTAAGTGAATCCGGTGAACAATTGACTTGGTCAAAGCCTACAGTGGACAAGCACAGCACGGGCGGTGTTGGGGATAAAACAAGTTTAATTATCGCCCCGCTTGTTGCATCCCTAGGTTACAAAGTCCCGATGATGGCAGGACGCGGTCTTGGTCATACTGGTGGCACCATTGATAAACTTGAAAGCATTCATTTTCAAACCGATGTGGATGTAAAAAGTTTTAAAAGCTTAGTCGAGTCCACTGGCGCTTGTATCATGGGGCAAAGTGAAGATTTTTGCCCAGCAGATAAACGTCTTTACGCGCTTAGGGACGCCACGCACACCGTCGCCAACATTCCCCTGATTTGTTCCAGCATAATGAGTAAAAAGATTGCCGAAGGTCTTACGGGCCTCGTGCTTGACGTAAAATTTGGCTCTGGCGCTTTCATGTCAAAGTTTGATGATGCAAAATCCCTCGCGCAAAAATTAATTTCGATTGGCGAAAACGGTAAAATTAAAACTTACGGCGTTTTAAGTTCTATGAACCAACCTTTAGGTAGATACATTGGAAATAAATTAGAAATTTTAGAGTGTCTTGAAATCATGAAAAATCCCGAAGAAGTTTTTGAACTCTACGAGGATAATATCGTTTTATCCCTTTTGCTTTCTGCGTTAATGCTGCAGTCTTTGAACCCTAAAGAAACCTTAGAAAAAAACTTTCAAATTGTTTTTGATCAACTGATGAGCGGTAAAGTTTTTGATAAATTTGTTCAGATGGTTAAAGCTCAAAATGGTGACCTTAGTGAGTTATTGAACTTAGACTCCGGTCAACTCAGTATCACTCCACAAATTCATGCTAAAAAGATTACGATCACTGCAGAGACTGATGGCTTTATGAATTATGTCGATGTGAAATCCTTAGGCTTTGCCGCTGTGGCCTTAGGTGCAGGCCGTTTAACTAAGGAAGATGAAATTGATTTTGAAGTTGGATTTTACTGTCATAAAAAACAAAGTGATCAAGTTAAAAAAGCCGATGCTTTATTTGATATTTATTACAATGACGAGACTAAGCTTGGCGAAGCTTTAGAAAAGCTTAATGCATCTTTTAAAATTAACAAATTAAATGCAAGTGACACCGTACGTGTAAATTCGAATTTAAATAAAAATTTTAATTTAAATCTCATACAGGAAATCATTTCGTTTGATGGTAAAAACTTTAAAAATCTTCACTTAAAAACAAAATTTTTTGAAATCTAAACTGGGGCTTTATCATGATTGCTAAACTTACAACCGCTGCTGACTTTATACGAAGTAAATCCAAAATTAAACCCAAAATTGGTTTAACTTTAGGCTCGGGGTTAAACTCGATGGTCAAAACGATTGATGTCGAAAGCACCATTGCATTTTCAGAAATACCTGGATTTCCTCAAACAACAGTCGAAGGACATTCTGGTAAACTTATTATGGGAACTTTAGCTGGGGTTCCGGTGGCCGCACTTCAAGGCCGCATTCATTACTATGAAGGTTACAAAATGGATGAAGTTGTTTTTCCAACGCGCGTGATGGCTATGCTTGGAATAGAAACATTAATTCTTACCAATTCAGCTG
This sequence comes from Bdellovibrionales bacterium, assembly GCA_031412575.1. GTDB lineage: Bacteria > Bdellovibrionota > Bdellovibrionia > Bdellovibrionales > UBA1609 > JAMLIO01. The sequence goes on along the minus strand of JANODG010000019.1, from coordinate 22,908 downwards.
GAGGGATTCAAAATGAAATGAAACCTGGAGATTTTATGATCATCACGGATCATATTAATCTTTTTGGAGATCACCCGTTAAAAGGTCCAAACATAGAAAAGTTTGGACCTAGATTTCCAGACATGACCTACGCTTATGATCCAAAGCTTGTAGACAAAATGCGCTTACAGTTTGAAAACCTAAAAATTAGTTTTCATGAAGGTGTTTACTGCGGCGTCACTGGCCCTACTTACGAAACCCCCGCTGAAATTAAATACTTAAAAATTATCGGAGGCTCTGCCGTTGGCATGTCTACTGTCCCTGAATGTATTGCCGCAAATCACTTTGGTTTAAAAGTCGCAGGCATCAGTTGCATAACCAACTTAGCCGCGGGCATCACCGGAGAGCGCTTGAACCACAAAGAAGTTCAAGACGTCGCAGGAAAAGTTGAAAAGCAATTTTCTGATTTCTTAATTCAGTTTGTAGGTTCGATTTCAAATCATTAATGCATCGCACAACCACAAGGTAACAGTTCCCTTTTTGGTGTGCGCCGCATATCAAAAAGGGAACTGTTACCTTGTGGTTTTTATGACCTTTTCTGTCATTTTCTTCCAATAAATCAGGCCAAAGTTAGGATTGTGTTGTATAAAAATTAGATTGGTTTTTTGTGTTTTTTTTAGGTCAGATTTTAATGATCTTAATTCACAACATCCAGCAATACTTAAAGGAATGTATGAAAGATTTTTTGTATATCGAAAGTTTAAAAAATCGTGTCGGTGAGAAAGTCACCTTGAGAGGTTGGGTCACGCGCACGCGTCCATCCGGAAAAGTAAAGTTTCTGGTTCTTCGCGACGGTACGGGATTATGCCAGTGTATTTTTGTTAAAGATGAATGTGACAATGAAGGATTTGAAAACTTTAAAGCTTTAACTCAAGAGTGCGCCATAGAAGTCACGGGAATTGTTAAAGAAGAGCCGCGAAGTCCAGGCGGCTACGAACTTACTGGTGAACATTACAAGATAATTTCGCCTTCTGTTGATTTCCCAATAACGCCGAAAGAGCACGGTCCTGACTTTTTAATGAACAACCGCCATCTTTGGTTAAGATCCAGAAGACAGGTTGCCATTCTTCGTGTGCGTTCAGAAATCATTAGTGCTGTTCGAAGTTTTTTTGATGAGCGTAATTTTACTCTAGCTGATGCGCCGATTTTTACACCCAACGCCTGCGAAGGCACATCTACCCTTTTTCAAACAGATTACTTTGACGAAAAAGTTTATCTTTCCCAATCCGGTCAATTGTATTCGGAAGCGACTGCAATGGCTTTGGGTAAAGTTTATTGTTTTGGCCCTACATTTCGTGCGGAAAAATCTAAAACTCGTAGACACTTGATCGAATTCTGGATGGTTGAACCCGAAGTTGCTTTTGCAAACTTAGCCGACAACATGTCTTTGGCCGAAGATTTTGTGGAGTATGTAGTTCAACGTACAATTAAAAATAGAAAAGAAGAATTAGCTGTTCTTGAACGCGACGTCAGTAAACTAGAAGTGATCAAAGCGCCGTTCCCAAAAATTCATTATAACGATGCTGCGATCATGATTAAAAAAGAAAATCCAGAATTTATGATTGGCGATGACTTTGGAGCGACCGATGAAACGATTGTTAGCTCTAAATACGATCAACCTGTTTTTGTTTATAACTACCCTAAAGCCGTAAAAGCTTTTTACATGAAGGAAGATCCAAAAAATCCTTTAGAGTCTTTAAGTTGCGATCTGCTGGCTACAGAAGGTTACGGCGAATTAATTGGTGGTGGTCAACGTGAAGACAGCTACGAAAATCTATTAAGTAAAATTAATGAACATAAATTAAATCCAGAAGATTTTGCGTGGTATTTAGATTTAAGAAAATACGGATCTGTTCCTCATGCAGGTTTTGGAATGGGTATCGAAAGATGTGTAGCTTGGATTTGTGGAATTCCACACGTTAGAGAAAGTATTCCATTCCCAAGATTATATGGAAGGAAATATCCATAGACCATTTTGGTCCATGAGATAACGAATATGATTGTAGAAAAAGAAATTGATAAAAGAAATGTTAGAAATAAACCATTAACTGAAAATATTAAAAATTCAGAGGCACAAAAAATGGAAACACAAGATCTGTTTAAAAACTTGGACGAACGAAATAACAAAGCCTTCAATGGTGGTGGCGCGGATAAGCTCGCTAAACACAAACAAGGTGGTCGTTTAACCGCTCGCGAACGTTTGGATGTACTTCTAGACCCAGCATCTTTCGTAGAGCTAGATCGCTTTGTAACTCACAAATGTACAAACTTCGGGATGGATCAGAATCACACTCCCGGCGATGGAGTTGTAACAGGTTATGGTCGTATCAGTGGTCGATTAGTTTATGTGTATTCTCAAGACTTCACTGTTTATGGCGGAAGCATGAGCCGAACAACAGCAAATAAAATTTGTAAAATTATGGATTTGGCCGCGCAAAATGGCGCACCTGTTATTGGAATTAACGATTCTGGTGGAGCTAGAATTCAAGAAGGTGTGGAAGCTCTTGGGGGTTATGGGGATATCTTTTTAAGAAACACAAAATATTCTGGTGTAGTTCCTCAAATTTCTGCAATCATGGGGCCGTGTGCTGGTGGTGCTGTTTACAGTCCGGCGCTGACTGATTTTATTTTTATGGTCAAAGATTCTAGTTATATGTTTGTAACCGGTCCTGATGTTATAAAGACTGTGACTCATGAAGAAGTCACTAAAGAAGATTTAGGTGGAGCTCAAACTCATAATGTTAAATCGGGCGTGGCACACTTTGCCGCTGAAAACGATAAACATTTATTATTATTGATTCGTGAATTAATCAGTTTCATTCCAAGTAACAATATGGACGATGCTCCAAGGGCGTTGACTCAAGACCGTCCTGATCGCGTAGATGTTTCCTTAGATAGTTTAGTGCCTGAAAATTCTAAAAAACCCTATGACATGAAGGAACTTCTTAGAAAAGTTTTAGATGACAATTACTTCTTTGAAGTTCAGCCGCATTACGCTGAAAACATCATCGTTGGATTTGGAAGATTAAATGGCAGAAGTGTGGGTATCGTTGCAAACCAACCTAATTTTTTAGCAGGGTGTTTAAATATTGAAGCTAGCCGTAAAGCAGCCAGATTTATTCGTTTTTGTGACTCTTTCAACATTCCGATCATTTCTTTTGTCGACGTTCCGGGATTTTTACCGGGAACAGATCAAGAGTGGGCTGGAATCATTAGCCATGGGGCTAAACTTGTTTACGCTTACTCTGAAGCCACTGTTCCAAAAATTACGGTCATCACAAGAAAAGCTTATGGTGGAGCTTACATCGTTATGGCTTCAAAACACATTGGGGCAGATGTGAATTTAGCCTATCCAAATGCAGAGATCGCCGTGATGGGTGCAGAGGGTGCTGTTAATATAATTTTTAGAAAAGAAATTACATCGTCAAAAAATCCAGAAGCGACTAAAAAAGAAATCATCCAAAACTACGAAGAGAAATTTAGTAACCCGTATGTTGCGGCTGAACTTGGTTACATTGATGAAGTCATTATGCCCTCGCAAACTCGTGTCAGACTTATTGATTCCTTAGAAATGTTAACTAACAAAACTATGATTAACCCAAGCAAAAAACATGGAAGCATACCGTTATAAGCTTTAGTTTAGGATATTATTTAAGTTAATAAGTTTAGAGTTTTTAAGATTCGATTATACAAGTGAAACAAGAGGGATATTATGTTTAAAAAAATCTTGATTGCAAATAGAGGTGAAATCGCCATTCGTGTGATTCGGGCTTGTCGTGAAATGGGTATTGAATCGGTCGCCGTCTATAGTGAAGCCGACCGAGATAGCCAACACGTTTTACTTGCTGACGAAGCTTATGAAATTGGACCTGCTCCATCATCTCAATCTTATTTAAGAATTGATAAAATAATCGAAGTGGCTAAGAAAGCTAACGTTCAAGCTGTTCATCCTGGCTATGGTTTTTTAAGTGAGTCTGCAGAGTTTGCGCAAGCCTTACAAGATAACGGACTTGTGTTCATCGGTGCCACCGTCGAAAATATTCGTGCGATGGGTGATAAAATTTCTTCTAGAGATTTGATGAGTGCGGTTGGTGTTCCGATCGTACCCGGAAGTCCTGGCGCTGTGAGAAGCGTTGAAGATGCAGAAAAGATCGCAAAAGAAATTGGTTATCCTGTGATGATCAAAGCTTCTGCAGGTGGTGGCGGAAAAGGGATTCGCGTTGTCTTAGATCGAAAAAATATTAAAAGTGCATTTCAGGCATGTCAGTCTGAAGGAAAAAATTATTTTAACGACGACACTGTTTTTATTGAACGTTTTATTCAAAATCCAAAGCATATTGAAATTCAAATTTTTGGTGATTCTCAGGGTAACGTTGTCCACCTTTATGACAGAGAATGTTCTGTGCAACGACGTCATCAAAAAGTCATCGAAGAATCCCCTAGCATTTCGGTGCCGAACAACGTGCGCGAAGCCATGGGTAAAGTTGCCGTTGCAGCGGGTAAATCAATTAACTATTTAGGTGCCGGGACTATTGAATTTATTTTCGACAACACCACTAAAGAATTCTTTTTTATGGAAATGAACACTCGCCTACAGGTGGAACATCCTGTAACGGAAGGCGTGACAGGAATTGACCTTGTGAAAGAGCAAATTTTAGTGGCATCGGGAAAACCTTTTTCGTTCAAACAAGAGGAAATTAAACAAACTGGCCACGCTATTGAACTTCGAATTTGCGCGGAAGATCCAGTCACATTTTTACCAAGCGCAGGAAAAGTTATAAGAGCTAGAATTCCTCAGGGTCCTTTTGTAAGATTTGATTCTTACATTTACAGTGGATGCACTATCCCTATTTATTATGACCCAATGATTGGTAAATTAATCGTTTGGGGTCCAACTCGAGAAGTTTGTATTGCTCGACTTAAACGGGCATTGGCTGAATTCGCAGTGGCCGGAATTAAAACAAATGTGATCCTATTAAAAAATATCTTAGACCATCAGAAATTTTTGGATGGCAGTTACACAACTCAGTTTGTCGATAAGGAACTTGCGATTTCAGACACTAAAACATTTTTCAAATATGTTGATGATGAAGTTTTCTTAATTTCAGCCGCAATTAATGCCTACAAGGAAAGCCAAGGACGAAGAGTCATTGACTTTAAACAAGGTAAAAAATGGCGTATTGGCTCGCGCCAAAAAAGCATGATGAGGTATTAAATGTATTTTGAAGCAAAAGTAAATCGAACACCTTATAAAGTTATCGTTGAAGAAATGCGGTCAGATTGGCTAGTCAAAATTCAAATGACATCAGAAGACGCGAACAATGACGTTTGGAAAGAATATGTAATTCCAAAGAAGAACTTTACAGTGGCTAAAGATGGCAATATCAGTCTTTTATTTAAAGATTCTTCGTATCTAGTTGATATCGTCAAATACGGCACGGATTATGAAGTTTATTCTAGAGGATCTTACCGAAACGTTTCGATTTTAAATGATGAGATTTTACTTCGCGAGTCCATTCGTGGTGGCGGGGTCTTAGGTGGCCTTAATAATTTAAAAGCCGGTATGCCAGGAAAAATTGTCAAAGTTTTTGTTAAAGAAGGTCAAGAGGTCAAAGCTGATGAACCTTTACTAATTATGGAAGCCATGAAAATGGAAAACGAAATGCGCGCAGCAAATGACTGTATCATCGACCACGTTTTCGTAAAAGAAGGCGACAATGTCGAAACGAGTGCCGCTTTAGTTTCTTTTAGAAAGTAAGTCTTTGTCTAAATAATTTAAATACAGGTTTTCTTACAAAAACTGAACTGTGTTTAAAATAGACTACTTTGATAAAACGTCGTTTAACTTCATATAATATTTGTTTTTTGATCCGTCGGCTTTAATCACTTTATCAAAAGGAATGATTTCGATTTCATTTCGGACTTTACTAACTACACTAAATTTATTTATAATTGAAATATTTTCTGCAGCTGCATACCCCATCTGGGAAGCTAAAATCCGATCTTTTCCACTGGGTGCCCCACCTCTTTGCATATGCCCTAATACAGAGGTTCGATAATCTAGATCTTCATTTTTTAAAGACTTTTGTAACTTTTCTATAACGTTATGATCATTCTCAGCCACGATAATTATGCTAGCCTTTTTCCCCTTTTTTAAACCCTCTTTAATTTTTTTATGGGCTTTTTCAATATCTGCTTCTGTTTTGTAAATCAGAGGAAACTCGGCTCCACAGGCGACTGATATTGCAAGAGGCAAGTCTGGGTTGTCCCTACCCATGACTTCAATGATAAATAATCTTTCATGAGAATTCGCAGTATCACGAATTCTATCAATGGCTTCAATAGCTGTGTTCAAAGCCGTATCAAAACCTATGGTTTCCTCTGTACCTTCAACATCGTTGTCGATAGTTCCTGGGATTCCACAAGAAATGAAATCAAACTCCTCGAATAAAGCTTTTGCCCCTTTGTAACTGCCATTACCGCCGATCACGATCAAACGATCTATTTTTTGCTCTTTGATATTTTTATAAGCTTGATCACGAGTTTTTTTTAATTTGAAGTCTGCAAATCTAGAAGTTTTTAAAATAGTCCCACCACGGTGAATGATGTTTGCGACGGATCGTAAATTCATTTCCATAAAGTCTTGGTCAACAAGACCTTGAAATCCACGCTTGATGCCTACTGGTTGATGACCAAAATGTATTAATGATCTTACGCATGAACGTATAGCCGCGTTCATTCCGGGAGCGTCCCCGCCACTTGTTAAAATACCGACTCTCATTTTGACTCCAGGATTAAAAACCTAATTTTAAAATTTTGATTTTTAGTTTAAATATTTATTTTGTAAGACTATTATCAAATGGCTTAAATATTAATGTTCATTTTATTAATAACTATTTTTTTAATGCATCTCTGATTTCTCTAAGTAAAACGATATCTTCAGGTGTTGGAGCTGGAATAGTTGGCGCGACAGCTTCTTTTCGCTTGGCAGCGTTAATGGCTTTGACCATCATAAAAACGGCGAAAGCTACAATTGCAAAATCAATGACGGATTGTAAGAATAAACCGTATTTTAAAACAGGCGCCCCGGCTTCTGTGGCTAATGCTAAAGTCGCATAGCCTTGGCCCGACAAATCAATAAATAATTGGTTAAAATTGACTTTACCCATAATCATACTCAAAGGCGGCATTAAAACTCCATCAACTAGATTTTTAACGATGGCACCGAAGGAGGCTCCAATGATAATCCCTACGGCCATGTCGACAACATTACCCTTAACCGCAAATTCTTTAAACTCTTTCAGGATACTCACTGATCACCTCATAATTTATCTTTCATTGAAATTTTCACCAAAATTATTAGAAATGTCACTATGTATTGAGGATGTTCTGTGGTCGTTACAAAAGTCTAAAAAACAAGCTCGTAAGTAGAGGTCATGTTTATAAATATATAATTGTTAGTTACACTTTCTTTATATTCTTAGGGGTAAACATGTACTCAATCGAAAATTTATACGAACGTTTGGAAACTTTGATTCAAAAGTATTATTTAAAACAAAATCCCTTGTCGTTGATACTGGCGAAGCTAAATTCTGATCAAGAAAAGCTAACAGAAGAAATTGTGATAAAGCAGGACTTTTCCGAATCGTTTAAAAAAACAAATCTTTTAACCAAAGAAGAATATATGATTGCAACTATGGACTGCTCTAAGGCAATAGCCGATTCCTTTGCGCTTTTTGAAAATGAACGATTTTTAATGCGGCTTAGAAAGGTCAAATCCACGAAGATTATCTTAAAGCTAGATGACTTAAAAAAAATAAATCCGAATGATGATCTTCTTTTAGTATGTAATGAAAAAACAAAACTTAAGCTTTTAGAAAAAAATATTAAATTGAATTGTAAAATGATCGAGCGTTTTCCAAATAATATGGGGATTATTGCAAGCGTTAAAGATTTTTTATCAAACTGCGCTATTGATTCCTTTAATCTAAACTCGTCCGCATCGGGCTTAAAGTTAAACATTGAGTGTCTTGAATTTAAAAATATTGAAGATGATTACGGTCGTTATATTTTTGAGGAAAGAAGAAAATTAGATGAAAAAGAAATTCAGAAGTTCATCAACGAAAATTACAAATTAAACTTGTCTCATGAATTCAAGATCCGGTTTCCGAAAGAAGCGTCTTGTATTGTTTTTGAAATTTAGAATCTATTAGAGATTAACAAAGCATGTAGATTTCTTGTTTTTAAATATACTTCGGTACTCAGTATTCAGTACTGATATCGGAATTCAGATATCGGATATCTGATATCCATTCTATTTGGCGGAAGAAGGGGGATTCGAACCCCCGAGACCCGCGAAGGTCTGCCAGTTTTCAAGACTGGTGCAATCAACCGCTCTGCCATTCTTCCACTTATGGTTGTATGGTTTTTAAGAGCGGTGTTCAAGTGATTTTTAACATCTCAAATTGTTAAAATTTAAAACTTTGGACTGATAATATTATTTAAATAATAACTTCAAATTTCTGCTAATATTTTATTCAATCATTAGATTAGGACTTAGCGACCAAACCCCTTCTGAAAGCTTAAACTTAGGCTGAAACATGTTTTTTAAAAAAACGAGTTCAGGACTAGAAATGTTTATTCCCGCAAATTTAGACCACGACATTAAACCACGAAGTATATATTCAAATTCATATTCATTGGGAATTTCTTTAACATCAAAATCCTTAGGTAACTTCAATTGGGCTGCTAAAGAGGCCACCGTATCTTCTAGGGTTCCAAATTCGTCAATTAAACCGACTTCTTTAGCTTGAACACCGGACCACACTCGCCCTTGTGCAATATCATCTACATTTTCAAAAGTATCAAATTCTCGACCTAGTTGAACGACTTCAATAAATCTTTGGTAAATGCGATTCGTATCTTCCTGGAAGTAAGTAGACTCTTGGGAGGTCATCGGACGAACAGCAGAACCTCGATCAGCAAAGGGATGCGTAACCACACGATCAAAAGTTAACCCTAGTTTTTCAGTTGCCCCTTTTTCAATGTTAAAGAGTAAACTGTAAACTCCGATCGAACCTGTTATCGTATTTTCGTGAGCAAAAATTTTCTCGGCAGCCACACCGATGTAATAACCACCTGACGCTGCAACATCACCAAAGGAAGCATAAACAGGTTTTACATCTCTAAGTTTTTTAAGCTCAGTCCAAATCACATCGGAAGCTAATGCACTTCCGCCTGGGCTATTTACCCTTACAATTACACCTTTAACATTCTTCGAGTACTTTGCTTTAAGGATTTTTTTAACTACATCATCGGACCCTACTGTCCCTTCTGAGCTTGTGCCTGGCATAATTACACCATCAATAGTGATAGTCGCTATAGTGGCTTTTTTAAACTCTACGTCTTTAGTAGAGGCAAAAATTTGTCCTTTAAAATCATCTTCATTTCTAGCAGCAAAATATTTTTCTGATGTAATTAGTTTTTTAAAATCATCTTTTACGATTTTATCCACATCTTTTTTGATAATTAGAGTTTCGAAAATATCGGATTCAATCTTTAATGCATCAACAAATTTTGATTCCAAAGCTTCATCAGCACTTCTTACTTGAAGCGTTTCAGAAATTTCATTTAAAGACTCTTCTGGGATTTCTCTTGAAACTGAAATTGCAGAAATAATTTCTTGCCAGAGATCATCAATTAATAATGTCACTTGCTGTTTATTCGCTTCGCTCATCTTTTTTTGAATGTAGGGCTCGATTGCTGATTTAAATTTTCCCACCCTAAAAACTATAGGCTTCACACCAAGCTTTTCGAATACACCTTGATAAAAAGTAGGGCTAGCCCCTATACCATCCCAAGAAAATTCACCTTGAGGATGTAAAAAAACTTGTGTCGCAACCGAGGCCAGGTAATAAGATTTTTCGTCATAATAATCCGCGTAAGCATAGATCGGCTTTTTTGATTTCTTAAAATCATCAAGTGCAGTTCTTAGGGTTTTGAGTGTGCTCCATCCATGAGGAAGAGAAGATGACTTTAAATAAAGTCCAGTAATGGATTTGTCCTTTTTTGCAGACTTAATCATTTCGACATAATCATTTAAAGTCAGGCTACCCATACCACCAAAAAATAAAGAAAATTCATCTTTAGTCTCTGGAATTTCAACGCTGAAATCCAAAACAATAAAGCTATTAGATTTAACTTCTTTATCTGAAGATGACATTCCTTCTGTGGATGAGACGAGATAGGTTACAATTCCAACAGCTATAATCACACTAGTGATAAAACCCACAACAACACCGATAACCGTGGCGAAAATGTATTTAATAAATCCCATTTATATTTTTCCTAATATTTTTGAACCGTTGAAATATTTTTGTAAAACCTCAGGTATTGAAATCGTGCCATCTTGATTTTGATAATTTTCAAAAATTGCGACTAGCGTTCGACCAACAGCCAAACCAGAACCATTTATTGTGTGACAAAACTGAGGTTTGCCGTTTGCGCCCGAAGGTTTAAATCTTATGTTTGCGCGCCTTGCTTGGAAGTCACCAAAGTTTGAACACGAGCTAATCTCGCGGTAGGCGTTTTGACCCGGTAACCATACATTAATATCGTAGCATTTTTTGGCCCCAAAACTGATGTCACCCGTGCATAAGCTCATGACTTCATAAGGCAGCTCTAGCATTTGTAAAATCTTTTCGGCGTCTTTTAGTAGAGCTTCATGTTCAACTTCGGAATGTTCTGGGTGCGTGATTTTAACAAGTTCCACTTTGTTAAACTGATGCTGTCTTATTAACCCTTTCGTGTCTTTACCATAATTCCCAGCCTCTGACCTAAAACAAGGCGTATAGGCTGTTAGCTTCATAGGTAGTTGCGACTCGGATAATACCTCATTGCAAACAAAATTAGTTAAGGGAACTTCTGCTGTAGGTATTAAATAATAATCCGTATCTTGAAGTTTAAAAAGATCCTTTTCGAATTTAGGTAAACTGCTGGTACCAAATAAACTTTTTGAATTCACAATGAAAGGAGGAATAAACTCCTCATACCCATGCTGTTCCGTGTGGATATCCAACATAAATTGAATCAATGCTCTTTCTAGTTTAGCGGCGCCTGATCTTAAAAATGTAAAACGAGCACCCGTGACTTCACCGGCTTTTAAAAAATTAATCATCCCTGACTTTTCACCTAACTCGGAATGATCTAATGGCTTAAAGTTAAATGTTCTAGGCTGACCAATCGTTTTTATTTTTTTATTATCGGCTTCCGACTTACCTACAGGGACTGAAGGATCACATTGATTTGGCACAACCGACAAGATTTGCAACAGCTGTTGATCCATTTCATCCGCAGCCATAGTTAAGGCTTTTATGTTTTTAGAGAGATCCTGAGTTTCAGAAATAATGGCTGAAGTGTCTTGTTTAGCCCTTTTTAACTCTGCAACTTTTTGACTGATTTGGTTGAGTTCAGATTTTTTAGTTTCCGCTTCAAAAATTTTCTTTTTTCTTTGTTCGTTTAGGTTTAATATTTGATCCACTAAATCGGGGCTTTCACCACGAAAAGATAAATTTTCTTTATAAACGTCTTTAGGAAGTTTGTTCCATCTAGGGTCAACTTGGTTTGACTCTAACCACTTAATGTCTATCACAGCAAATCTCCTAAATATCTGGCGCTAATGCAATATATGCTTTTAGCAAAATAAGCACGAATATGAAAGCGACATCAAATAAAAAAACCGTCAATAGACTGGATTTGCCAATAAATTTTAAAACTAAGCCTGCGAAAACAACTCCAACAAAAACAAAACCAAAAGTGCTATAGTCAAAAAAAGTATGGAATATCAAGGCCATGATAATTCCTACCAAGAAGGCTGATACAGCTTTAAAAAATAGATGTAGCAGAAGTAAAGATGGGGTTTGTGAGAATTGATTTTCCAGGGACATTTATAACCTCATGGTGTTATTTTTGATTCGAGATCTCGCATCTGCCGAACAATATCGTCCCTATCGTTGGCAGAGGGATTTAAAATTAAATACTGCTTATAAGCTTCAAGTGCTAAAGCATACTCCCCTTTTTGCTCAAAGAGTAGACCATTTTCTCGCCACACAATAGGATTTCCTTTTTCAATTTCTAAGGCTTTTTCCACCATTTTTTGCGACATATCAAATTCGCCTGCATACCTGTAACAACGGGACAGATCGATAAATAAGTTTGCATTTTGTTGGGCAATATCTATCGCTTTTTGGTAACTGACTGCGCAAAGCTTGTAGTAATCGATCATCTTATCGTACGTAGTCTTTTTTTCGTTCTCTAGACTTTCATATTCGCTTGGAGTTATTTTTTTGTTAGCTATTCCCGGAAGTTTATCTCGCTGAGCAGAACCCTTAAAAAAATAGGCCTCCGCAATCAAAACAAAACATTTATCGCGTTCTGGATAAAGTTCGACTTCGGTTTGACATGCTTTTATCGCTTTAGTCATTTTTTTCTGCGCGAAGTAAACTTTGGCTATGTTGAAATAGATCTCAGGGTATTGTTTATTTAACTTTAAAACTCTTTCGAATTGTTTTATAGCTTCGTCATATTTTCTTATCTCAATATAAAGCTGACCGGCCTCAAAGAGGGGTTGAACGTCAGAAGGGTCGACACTGAATGCATCTAAGAAAAAGTTGAGCGCACCTTGTTTATCATCTTTTATTTTTAAAACTTTTCCTAAAACCATAAAAGCTTGTTTAGAATTTTCGCTAAACTCTAAGGCTTCCCTGGCCGTCATTTCCGCTTCAGGAAATTTTTGATCATCAAAATAAATTTCGGCCAGTGCAACTCTATAAGCAGGCTCTAAAGGAAAGCTTGCAATTCGGTTTTTTAGATATTCCTGAGCTGCAAAAATACCTTGGGTTTTATAAAGAACTTTTCCATAAGTCGTATGCACTTCAACGCTTCGGGTATCGTTTTCACTGGCTCTAACTATGTATTGAAAAGCTTCTTGATGTTGGTTTAGTTCCGAAAAAGCTTTGGCTAAAACAATTAACGTTTCTGTGTCAGCGTCATAAATTTTTAGCGCAATCTTTGCGTATTCAATCGCAAGTTGAAGGTTGTTTCTTTTAAGTTCAAGCTGTGCAAGGCCCCTATAAACTTCATAACTTCTTGGAGAGACTTTTCTGGCTTTTAATAATACCTGCATAGCCGCATCGAAATCGTAGCGTTCCATATAAAACTTTGCAGCTGTGACATAAGCTTCAGTTAATGTGGGATCTGCTTGAATGGCTCTTTCAATCCATTCGATGGCTTCAAGTGCAAAACTCAACTGCCACATACATTGTGCTGTTTTCAATGCAGCATAACCATTTTTTGAATCCAATTTGTAAGCTTCTTTAAATAAAGCCTGAGCCGTGGCACAACCACTTTCTTGTAAATTTTGTTCACCCTCAATAACGAGCTGCTGAGACAATACTGTTTTTTTACCAACCTTTTTGTCACCACCTAATTCTATGGCTAAATTTTTTGCCACTGAATTTCCTGGGTTATAGTTGTATGCCGCAATTGCATACTCTTGGGCGTCACTTCTTCGTCGTTCAAACAGAGCTATTTCAGCAAGAACAACGTAGGCCTCTGACAGTTTCTTCTTATTTGGTTTATCCGCAGACATGAATTTTACAGCTTTTTGTAAAGTCGCTTTCGCCAATTTGTTCTTTTTTTGGTTTTTAAATTCTACAATTCCCTTAATTAAAAAAGCATCGATGTACTCTGGATTGATGGCCAAGGCCCTCAACGACGATTGATAAGCTAAATTTGCTTTACCCAATTTTAAATTTGCATCGGCTAAGGCCACCCACATAACAGCGTACTCGTTGTTTTTCTTTGCCGTATTTTGCTGACGACTTCTGGAAATTGCCGCTGATAAATAACTTTCAGCCGCAATAAATTCTTTTTTGAAAAACTTTAAAAGTCCATTAAAGTAACTAAATAAAATAGAAGTCGAACCTTGTTCACTATCTAAAACATCATCAATTACTTTTTGGGCTTCATCATATTTTCCCCGAACAGCCAAATCAATAAAACGACAGGTTTTACCTTTTTCTCCAAACCTATCTAACTGCACTGCCTTTTTAGTGATAGAAGAAATTGCATATAAATCTTTCGAGGTTTTTTGCGTAAATTCCCAAAGATGATAGTTAATAAAACACAAAATTGTTAAAGCTTCGATATTTTGATCACTACTTTCTAAAACTTTTATAACCTCATTGTGAGCATCACGGAAATTGTTAAAACTACCTTTTCTGATTTTACTCAATGCGGATTTCATTGTTGCAACTTCAATATCTTTTGAAAGCGGAAATTTATTAAATCTAGGAGCTCGTAGTTTAAAATTATCCCCAGTGATGTTGTCTTTGGTTTCTGGGATCAAAAAAATCAAGGCCCCTAAAAAAGAAATAATTAAAATTAAAATAGATAGGGTTTTTCGATTTTTTTCTAAGAAAGTTATTGGCTGATGCTTCCTAAGGTCTAAAACTTCGCTTTGTGAATAATATTGCGAGGGTTGCTTAGAATCAGCTTGCGGTAAGTTCTTCTTAAGTTTAGTGACTTCAAGATCTGCGTTTTTGAAATAATCTTTTTGCACCGAAGACTTAATATCGATAATCTCGGTTTTATCGTCCTCTGAAGTTTTTTTGTTCTGACGAGTTTTGTCTAATTTAAGTGTTGCCGACAACGCTTCAGTGGAATCGACGTCTTTAGTTTTTTCAGTGACTGTTTTAGCAATTTTATCAGTGATCCCTCCGCTTGAATTTACCTTTATAGTATCGAAGGTTTCACTTTTTGTGTTTCGCTTTGCAAGTGGGTCCGTGGATTTGTCATTCTGATTGTCAGAGAGTTTTTCTGAAGATTTTTCTGTAGATTTTTGATTATCTTTCAATGTTGATTTGTGATTCGATTTCGAAATCGATGCTAACATTTCATCAAAAAATATTTGATTTCTCGTGACCGGAATCCATTTCCCTTCGGGGTAACTTGCTAAATAATCTTGCTCAGTAATTAAGCCTTGATGTATGCGTCGTATCACTTCCGCAGTTTCGAAAGGACCAGAAACCAAATCTAAAGAATCTTTGATGATCCACTTTTGTGACATACGCCTCTGGTTCCAAAAAGGTTTTTCTTACCAATCTGGCACCAATAATTTTAAGTGTTTGAAATTCATGTTGAATTTTAAATATTAAAAAAAACTGGTTCCAAGATTGTACTTTTTTATCTGTTTTATTTTAAATGATTGCACCTGAAATAGAAACAGTTTGATTTTTAGTCTAGATTATTTTGGCACGACACTTGCCTTACTAATATGGACGGAGGGTTTATGATCAGAAATTATTGGAAACAAGTTTTAGTCGCAGCCTACGTTATTGTCGTTTTATTTCTTTCTGCCACTGCGCGTGCAACTTCAGAACTTCCCGACTCAAACCTTGTGATTGAACTTAACGAACTGCAAAAAAGAATCGAAAGCCTTTATGGCCAGCAAGCCTCTCAAGCTATTTACATCAGTCAGGAGCAGAACTTTAGACCAGAGCCTGCTGTTGCTTATAATGTTGAAGCCTCAGGGTATTTTCTTGTTGATCAAATAAGTGAAAAACTTGTTTTTGTTTCTGATGAAGAAAGCACAATTTATCAAATCAGCTGTGATGACCAGTTAAAGTCAAAAATTACTTCTGACAAAATCTACACGATCAACGGTATCAAGTTTTCCGGTTCAATTAACAATTTAAATTCTGTTCGCCCCCCTAAATTAGACGACAAGTTAGACAAGAATTTAAATAATTATATTTATAATCCTAAAGAATTTATTTTCGTGACAGGTGTTGAAACGCAAAGATAGCCCCTCTTTCTTTGTTCTCCCTTAATACCCACTTGCCACAGCCCCTGATTTGCCCCTCAAATCAGGGGCTTTTTTTATTATACCAATTTCAAAAATTAATTCCCCTAGGCGCAAGCCTGAAGGCGTGCTTTTGTACGTCGAAGGCGCAGCAACAACGGGGAATTATTTTTTGGAATTGGTATTATTCATCCTTTTCGCGGACAACGTCAGCACCAAGTCGACTTAACTTGTCTTCAAGCTTTTCATAGCCACGATCTAAATGATAAATTCTTTTAACACGCGTTACTCCGCTGGCGTTTAAACCCGCAAGAATCAAAGATGCACTGGCGCGCAAATCTGTAGCCATAACTGTAGCTGGTTGGAAAGCGTTCGTCTTACCGATGATCGTCGCGAATCTTAAATTCGTTTGGATGTTTGCACCCATACGCACCAACTCTGGCACATGCATAAATCTGTTTTCAAAAATCGTTTCTTGGATCTGGCTTGTGCCATCGGCAACACACATCAATGTCATGAACTGCGCTTGAAGATCGGTCGGGAATCCAGGGTAAGGTGCCGTTGTAACATTCACAGCTTTGATTTGTTTTAAGTGAGTTGCGTCAGCTTCGATCCAATCAGGTCCAGTTGTAATCTTAATTCCCGTTTCTGAAAGTTTATCTAAAAACGCTTCAAGATGTGTTGGCGAGCAGTTCGTTACTTTCACTTTGCCAAAAGTTAAACCGGCAGAAATTAATAATGTTCCAACTTCGATCCGGTCCGCTATAATTTTATGATTGGCGGGTTTAAGTTCATCAACACCTTGAACGTAGATCACGCTTGATCCCGCACCTTGAATTTTTGCACCCATTCCGTTTAAGCAATTAGCTAGATCAATAATTTCAGGCTCACGTGCTGCATTTTCGATGACAGTTTCACCCTTAGCTAAAGTGGCTGCCATTAAAATGTTTTCTGTTCCACCTACGGTTGGAATATCAAATACCACTCGGTCACCAATTAATCTTTTAGCTTCGGCGAAAACGTAGCCTTCTTCTAATTTAATTTGGGCCCCTAATTTTTTTAAGGCTTCTAAATGAAAATTGATAGGTCTAGCGCCGATGGCACAGCCACCAGGTAAACTGACTTTGGCTTTTTGTTCTTTAGCGACCAATGGTCCCAGGCACAAAATACTTGCGCGCATTTTTCTGACTAAATCATAAGGCGCTTCGGTTTCAATTTTTTTAGGACGAAAGATCTTATAGTTGTTGTCTTTGAATTCAACTTTACATCCCAAAGTTTTCAAAAGGTTGCTAGTCGAG
Organism: Bdellovibrionales bacterium; assembly: GCA_031412575.1. Taxonomy (GTDB): domain Bacteria; phylum Bdellovibrionota; class Bdellovibrionia; order Bdellovibrionales; family UBA1609; genus JAMLIO01. The sequence continues at coordinate 5,709 of JANODG010000019.1, read as the reverse complement.
TGTATGTCCGCTAAGTCCGGCACATTGGTCAGTATATTTTCCCCTTCTGCTAATAGTGTAGCAAATAGAATAGGCAAAGCAGAGTTTTTAGCACCACTTGAAGAAACTGCCCCTAATAATTTTTTTTGACCTACGACTTTAATTCTATCCACGATAACTCCTAACCCAAGGATGTGATTTTCCAAAACCTTGGGCGATCATATTGATCATTAATTATTTCTGACTTTATTTTGTTCTTAATTGCAAAGCTTTGCAAAAAGTTTTCTTGCCCATGACCAAACTCAAATATGGACAGGCCCGATGGATTTAAATGCTTTATAGAAAGTAGGGACCAATCCTTTAGATACTTTAAACCGTCGTCTTCGCAAAAAAGCGCACTGTGGGGCTCGTACTTTAGTACGGAATCCTGAACCTCGGGATCATGACTTGCGATATAAGGCGGATTAGAAATAAACAAATCTAATTTGTTAATATTTATATCAACTAATGCTTGGTTGATATGGTTTATGTCATCTAAGATGAAATATCTTTCTGGCACTATTTTAAATTTTTCTAAATTTATTTTTATGACTTCGATCGCAGCTTTAGAGTTTTCGACAAAGATACATTTTGAATTTGGTCTTTGTAAAAGAATGCTTATTCCAATGCAGCCAGAACCTGCACCCGCATCTAACACCAGCTGATTTGAATGCTGCATGGATTTTAATACAAAATCCACCATATATTCGGTTTCTGATCTTGGGATTAGAACTCGGTGATCCACATAAAATTCATAGCCTAAAAAAAATTGTGACTTTAAAATGTAAGCTAAGGGTTTACCTGATTTAAGCTCTTCTAGGCCGGATTTAAGGTTCCTAAGAACAACTTCATCTACTTTCAGAGTCTCTGATTTTAGATCCATTCGACTAATTTTTAATTTTTCTAAAATTAAAAATTCAAAATCTTTCTTTAAATCCTCGGGTAAATTTTTACGTTCATCATTATAAAAATGTTTTATAATCATGATTTGTTTTCGGATTGCTTTAAGGCTTCGGCCTGGAAATGAGTCACTAAAGGTTCAATCACCAGTTCGACTCTTCCGGCCATGATTTCATCAATGCGATGTAAGGTAAGTCCGATTCGGTGATCTGTGACTCGGGTTTGTGGAAAGTTATAAGTGCGAATACGCTCTGATCTATCGCCTGTGCCGATTTGACTTAAACGCTGATCAGAAGCTTCTCGAATGACTTTGTCTTCTTCCTGGGCTTTAAGTCTTGCGGCTAAAACTTTAAAAGCTTTTTCTTTATTTTTAATTTGCGATCTTCCGTCTTGGCACGTCACCACAAGACCCGTTGGGATGTGAGTTAATCTGACGGCAGAATCTGTGGTGTTGACGTGCTGTCCACCAGCACCACTGGATCTGTAAACATCAACTTTAACATCTTTAGCGTGAACTTGAACGTCGACTTCGTCGGCTTCAGGGATCACAGCTACCGTTACCGTAGATGTGTGAACGCGTCCTTGGGTTTCCGTTTTTGGAACACGTTGAACTCTGTGAACACCACTTTCGTATTTTAATAAACTATAAACTTTATCCCCAGAAATATTCGCAATGATCTCTTTTGCTCCACCAGCATTTCCATCGGTAAAAGTTAATAACTCAACTGTCCAAGACCGACCTTCGGAATAACTTTTGTAAGCATCGTAAAGTTGTTCTGCAAAAAGACTGGCCTCGTCGCCGCCAGCGCCTGCGCGGATTTCAAGGATGACGTCTTTATCGTCATTGGGATCTTTGGGTAATAAAAATATTCGAAGCTCGGCCTCTAAGATTTCCATTTCAACTTCTAAACTTGAAAGTTCTTCTTTAGCCATGTCTCGCATGTCTTCGTCTTTTTCTTCAAGAAGAAGTTTTTTGCTATCATTAATTTGGGCTTTGACTTGTTTGTATCTGCGATAAGTAATTATTAAACCTTCTAATTCAGAAAATTCTTTCATTAGCTTTTGATATTCTTTCTGCTGGTTGACGATATCTGGACGTTGCAAATCTCTTTGCACTTTTTCGAATCTTTGCTCAACAGAATCTAATTTATCAAACATATAACCAAACCTATGAATAAAACAATTTTTTGTAATCTAAACCTTAATCATCTTAATTTAGATTTTGCTTAAGAACAACGAGCTCACATTTTTCAAAAAACTAAACTCGTTGATTTAATGTACCCTTATCATCCTCAACATGAGCCCTTATTTTATAGTTCCGCATTTAAAGAGCCTTCGAACAAATAAAAAAAGGACTTATAAAAAGTCCTTCTTTTAAGCTTAGATCTAAAAATAGTTTTTTAAAAAAACTATTTAGATAGTTTAGCGTATCGTTTGTTGAAGCGATCAATACGACCTTCAGTATCAAGAACTTTTTGAGTTCCAGTATAAAAAGGGTGTGAAGCACTAGAAATTTCAGTTTTGAATAAGGGATATTCTTGGCCATCATCCCAAACGATTTTGTCTTTTGTGTTTACTGTTGAGTACGTCAAAAAAGAAGTGTCTGTAGAAATATCTTTAAATACAACTTTTCTAAAATTTGGGTGAATGTCTTTTTTCATGGCAAAACTCCTAAAATTATGCTGATAAGATTGAATTTTATAGGCTGTGAGTGGGTAAAAAGCAAGGGTTTAAATGCAAATCGCTGACGTTGTTTAAACCCAAGCGTTTAGTTGCTCATTTGGGAAAGAAAACCATCGTTGGTTTTGGCGGACTCAAGCTTACCTAATAGAAACTCCATACTATCCACAGGGTTCATAGGGCTTAGGACCTTTCTTAGAATCCAAAGTCTATTTAAATCTGCTTTAGCCGTTAATAAATCCTCTTTTCTGGTTCCAGACTTATTGATGTCCATACATGGGAAAATACGTTTTTCCATAAGCTTTCTGTCCAATAAGATTTCAGCGTTACCTGTACCTTTGAATTCCTCGAAAATAACTTCGTCCATTCTTGATCCAGTGTCGATTAAGGCTGTTGCGATAATCGTTAAACTGCCACCTTCTTCAATGTTTCGAGCGGCTCCAAAAAAGCGTTTTGGTCTATGAAGAGCGTTCGAATCCACACCACCCGATAAGATTTTTCCTGACGGAGGCACAACAGTGTTATAAGCACGCGCCAAACGCGTGATTGAATCTAACAAAATCACAACGTCATGTTTATGCTCAACCAAACGCTTGGCTTTTTCGATAACCATTTCAGCAACTTGAACGTGCCTCGTTGGTGGTTCATCAAAGGTCGAACTTACAACTTCGCCCTTAACGTTTCTGGACATATCTGTGACTTCTTCCGGTCTTTCATCGATCAATAATACAATGAGTTTAACTTCCGGATGATTTATAGAAATCGCATTTGCTATGTTTTGTAGCAAAACGGTTTTACCCGTTCTTGGAGGTGCAACAATAAGGGCACGCTGGCCTTTTCCAAGAGGAGCCATCAAATCCACGACTCTGGTCGTGTATTCTGTAGGACTGTGTTCAAGTTTTAATTTTTTCTCTGGATAAAGTGGGGTTAAGTTATCAAATAAAATTTTGTCTTTCGCATTTTGAGGTGGTTCGTGATTGAGCTCGTCGACTTTTAACAAAGCAAAATATCTTTCGCCTTCTTTTGGTGGACGTACTGTACCGGTGACGGTGTCCCCTGTTCTTAATCCAAATCTGCGTATTTGTGATGGACTAACATAAATATCATCTGGGCCAGGTAAATAATTATAATCTGGCGACCTTAAAAAACCGTAACCATCGGGAAGAATTTCTAAAACTCCGTCCCCATAAATATCACCCAACAAGGCTGCACGACGTAATATTTCAAACACTAATTCTTGGCGGCGTAAACCCGCTGCATTTTCAATTTTTAATAGTGTACCTAATGCTGTTAAATCATTAATCTTTTTTTGCTTTAAATGTTTGGAACTTAGTTCTTTCTTTTGCTCTTCTGTCAGATCAATTCCTGACAGATCGATATCTTCTAATTTAACAAGTTCCATTTCAGTAGCTGGATAATAATTTGTCGCACTTCCGCCGCCCATGTCATCATGACTTTTACGGCTTCTGTTATTGTTGTTGTTGTTGTTCTTGTGATTATTATTTCGGTTGTTATTGCTGGGATTATTGTTGTTTGAATAATTTTGTCTAGGTCTGTTGTTATTGTTATTGTTGTTAGAAAAAGATTTTTTATGGTTATTGTTGTTGTTATTATTATTCGGACGACGCTCATGTCTTTGCGCATTTTGCGATTCATCTTTAGGGGTCGCGCTTTCAGTTGCAGCTCCAGAGCTTGGTTCTGATTTTGTTTCAGAAGAATTTTCTGCAGATGCCGATTGTGACGAAGATTGGGATTTTTCGGATTCAGAATTAGAATTTGAAGCGGAATTTTGAACTTCATCTTGGCTTTTTTGAGATGGCGAAGAAGAGTTCGAGTTATCGGATTCAACACGAGCGGGACTTTCAGATTTAGCTTCTAAGTGTTCAGTTTCAACTTCAGATTTTTTAGATTCTTTTGGACTTGATTTTACTTTTCCCTTTTTCTTAACATCAACAACTTTTGTTGGCATAAATTCCCTTTTTTCTGATTGGTTTTCTAAGTTCGAAGTACGATAATCGTTATGTACTTAAACTTAGGTTTTTGGATTTTTTTGATTGAATAACCGTTAAACTTACTTGCGATAGATTTATCGGATAGTTACGTTGAAGCCTTAAAATTACCAATCTCGACATAAAAGTCAATACCTTCGGCCTATTTGGAGTAATGGTGCATATTAAGTAAGCCAGACGTTAGTAGGTAACTTATCATAATATCTACATTATTTTGTATTTCCCCTCAAATTCGCGCCCTGACTGCCGATAAAGACATTGAGTGAGGTAATTTATGAGTAATTCATCTAATTCTGGAACACCAGCACCAAGGTTTCCTGTTGAACTTGATGTCGAATACAGAAAAAGTTACGGTCGCGATCCTGCTATGGGAACTTTAAAAAATATAAGTGTATCTGGTGCGTTTCTAGAAAATTCAAATCCAGAAGCTGATATTGGTGATAAATTACTGATCACTTTAAATGTGAGTGGCCGTGAAAGAACGGTGAACGCATCAATTGTATGGAAAAATCAACGAGGCTTCGGCGTTAAATTTTCGCCTTTCAACAATAAAGACCTTCAAATCGTTGATGATCTTATTTATTTCTTAGAATCAAAACGAGAAAAAAGAAAAGATGTTTTAGAAAACATCTTTAAAAAAGTTTCTTAAATATTTTCCAATCGTTGCAATAGATGAACTGCATCAGTCAGGCTGATATGTTTAAATATCAATGTGAGTTTTTGTTTGTTCGTCGATTTTAGTTGATCCTGTGAAATCAAAATCTTGCACTTGAGTTGCTTGTGAATACATACGTCGACGGCGCGCATACATCAATAAAAGTATAAGTAGAAGCACCCCACCTGCAGCCATACCAACCATTTCAACTGTTTTTTGGTCTAAACCCATGTACAAACCTTTCAATCCGCCAGCTTCTTGCACTGGAGTGTTAAGGCTTTCAGGTATGCCAGCAATTCCTTGATCTTGCCCCTCGGCTGCTGGCTGGTCAAAACCTTGGTCGAAGTTTTCTTCAGGATTAGTTGCCGCAGTATCAGTGGCAGGTTCATCAAATCCATTTTCTCCTGTTGTGCCTTCGGCATTAACTTGAGGCTCATCAAAAGTAGG
>JANODG010000018.1:0-11567 GCA_031412575.1 Bdellovibrionales bacterium | reverse complement strand
GGTTATTGATGGAACAGCATTATTATAAATTTTGGACAGACTTAATAGTCCCAAGAAGTTTCGAAACTGAAGATAAAACAATTAATTACGGAAAATTTAAAGTTGAGCCTTTAGAGAAAGGCTATGGAATGACTTTAGGTAATTCTTTAAGAAGAGTTTTACTCAGTTCCATGATGGGATCAGCTGTCACTGCTGTTAAGCTAGACGGCGTATTACACGAGTTCAGTACTATTCCTGATGTTATGGAAGACGTGACTGACATTATTTTGAATTTAAAAGAAGTTAGATTTAAGCAATATTCATCTGACCCTCAAACTTTAAGAATCTCGAAGCAAGGTCCTGGAGCTGTAACGGCTGCTGACATCGTTGCGAATCAAAATATTGAAATTTTAAATCCTAACCAACACATTGCAACTTTGGGCAAAAACGCAACTTTCAACGCTGAAATCGTAATTGGTTTTGGACGTGGTTACGAGCCTGCAGAAATGCACAGTGAAGGTTTAGATATTGGTTATATTCCTGTTGATTCTCTTTTCAGTCCAATCAAGCGTGTGAACTACCAAGTTTCTAATGCTCGTGTTGGTCAAAGAACAGATTATGATTCTTTAGAAATTGAATTATGGACAGACGGTTCTTTAAGACCTGATGAGGCTTTATCATTAGCTTCAAAAATCTTAAAAGAACAACTTCAAGTGTTTGTTACATTTGATGAAACTGTTGAGCCTGTTGAGACTGTGATTGAAACTCACTCTCCAACATTAAATGAAAATTTATTTAGACCTGTTGAAGATTTAGAATTAAGCGTAAGAAGTGCGAATTGCTTAAAGAACGCCAATATCAGATATATCGGCGAGCTAGTGACACGCAGTGAAGGCGAAATGCTAAAAACTAAAAACTTCGGTCGTAAGTCTCTAAACGAAATCAAAGAAATTTTGATCAGAATGGGCTTGAACTTAGGTATGAAGATTGAAGGCTGGCCGCCTCCAGGATGGGATCCAAACAACCCACCTCAGGTTATGCGTAACAGCGATGAAGGATCAGTTGACCCTTCAAGTGTAAACTAATAAAGATAACGACTTAGTTTTAATTAAGGATTGTAGATATGAGACATAAGGTTATAAAAAACGCGTTTAGTAGAAGACCAGGACCACGTAAAGCCCTTGTTAGAGGTTTAGTTGATGCTCTTGTTGAAAGCGGAAGAATCAAAACAACTTTGACTAAAGCGAAGGTTTTAAGATCTAAAGTTGAAAAAGCGGTAACACGTGGAAAGGACGATACTGTACATAGCCGTCGTATTTTGGCTGCGCAATATCCTCATGGAAACACGGTAAATACAATTTTTAAAGAGATCGCTCCAAGATTTAAAGACCGTCCGGGTGGGTACACTCGTATTGTTAAACTTGGTGAAAGAGCTGGGGATAAAGCTCCTATGGCTTACATTGAGTTTGTTGATTACAAAGCTGTTGAAAAAACAGTAGCACCAACAAAACCTAATTTAGCTGCAGCTGCGAAACTTAGAAAAAATAAGCGTAAGATGCAAGAGAAGTCTCGTATCGTGAATAGATAGTTTTCCATTTAAATATTTAATAAACTAGAGCTAAATAGATCTAGAATGAAAAGGCCAACAATAACTGTTGGCCTTTTTTATTTTTAAAATGTAATTTTATATCAAGCATCTGGTTGCTGTAGGTTTCTTGGCGTTTGTAGGGTTGAGTTTTTAAATTTCGTAGGAATTAGTGGGGTTTTAAGTGAGTACACGGTGGATTGTTGTTATTGGTCTTGTAGGTTTAGTTTTGGCCGGCTCAGGGATTATGTATTCTAAAAAATGGGCTGCAAACTACGGAAGAAAAGATATTGATAAAACGCTGTCTGCTATTGAAAAGTACAAACTGATGCAAACTGAGAGTGCTTTTGACTTTGATTTTACAAGATTGAATTTGACCCAAGCAACGACAGAAAAACTTATTGATGATGGTTCGCTTAAAGAAAAGCTTAGTAACTTTAGAGGGAAAGTCATTCTTTTAAACTTTTGGGCGAGCTGGTGTGAGCCCTGTATTTCGGAGTTTCCCGATATGTTGGGGCTTAAAAAACTTCGTCCCGACATTGAAATTATTGCGGTGAGCAGAGATCAAAAAATTGAGGATGCGGTCAACTTTATTAAAACTTTTCCAGAGTCTATTGGCTTGATCACTTACTATTGGGACCCGAAAGGCGAAATCACCGATTTGTATGGAACGGAAGTTTTGCCTGAATCTTACCTAATTGGAAAAGACTTTAAGGTTCTAAGAAAAATAGTCGGCATGGAAGATTGGGACAATCCAAATGTTCTTCGATTTATTGATTCACTATAAAATTTAGAAAACTGATAGGCTAATATCCAAAATATTGGAAACCTAATCCTATAGAATTTCTACTTACAGCGTAAATCTTTACCAGGAAGGTTACGTCGGAAGTTCTTTGCAATTTCGTCACTGGTGGAGCTGCTACTCATAGTCCTTAAATACAGATCCACGTTCGATATGAAGTAGTTGTGTTGATTCCATATGTTACGTGTCGGCATCCAAGTTTCTGTGGCTGTAGGGGCTGTAAACACGCGTAGACCGTTATTTCCTGCGCTTGGATTCGTTAAGTAATAATTATTTGATACGACAAGAATTTCGGGGCTAAAATCTTGGTTTAAATCGGCAACTACAGGGTACTCACGAATTGTTGCCGATGAATTATTGATTTCCCAGATGACATCTAAGTTTCGAGTAGATGGGTTTAGTTGATAAACTCTAAATTTGACCTCATCGGCATATAAAATTTCTGGTTTGCCGTCTCCGTTAAAATCAAAAGATGTGACCCCAGTAGTTAAAGACGAACAGTCATTGGTTTGAGCCCCTGCTATTTTATTTCCTGCTTTATCATAAACATTTAAGGACTTTCCAGTGGCGATGGCAAACTCAGTCGTATTTTTGTCGCCATCGAATTCACCAATAGTAGCAGCCCCGCCGCCCACGATACTTCTGCCATTGTAAGTGCACTGATCTTCTGGATTTTGAGTGGTTAAGTTTTTATCTGTGATGATTCTTCCTTCGGACGAGTAAACTCTAAAAGATCCAAAACCTGTGTAAATGACTTCCTTACCTGGGTAGGACGGATCGACGTCGGCTGCGGCCACCGAGCAGCCATTTTCTTCACATAATAAACCGCTCACTTGAAATTTAAAAGTAAAGCTACCGTTACTGATGAAATAAACACCGGTGCTATCTATGATAGACATCGCACCTTCGCCGGAATTTAGATTCATAGCAAAGTGGGAACATCCATCCCCGTTATTTTTATATTTTCTAACAGCTACAGAGTAGGTGTTATCCGCGTTTTTTGTTTCAAATAAGATTTCGCCATTTTTAATAATGTCAGCTTTTCCGTCCTTGTTGAAATCAGCTGCGGCCAAGCCTCCATAACAGTTGTACGCGAAATCTGTAGCAACTTTCCAACGTAAGGTCCCATTTGAATTTAGAGCTATAATTTCTTTATTTTTATAATGAGGGTACACAATTTCGCCACGACCATCTCGGTCGATATCAATTAAAAGCGGGGAAACGGCCCCTGGAGGCGCCATAGTGTCCGATCCAATACTAATAATCTCTACTCTTGTTTTACCGTCAAGGACTCTTAAAACGCCTTTTTGATTGGATAAATATTCGCCGTTTCTAAAACTTGTAAATGCAATTTCTGGAAAACCATCACCATTGATATCACCAACGCTTGGAGAGGAGGACACTTGGTTGTAAGTCGAAAAAAGAGTCGAACTATTCCAGGCGAAATCTAACTGGGGATTAAAGTTAGTAGAGGATAGCTCGCGGCATACAGGGATCACTTCATCTGGCACGCTAGATGTAAATTCGTTCTCTTCACCACCCACAAATTCTGCGCAGTTCTGATAAGTGATTAAAGTTAATAAAATCGCAATTCCAAAGTAGACTTTTGTTTTAAGAGATTTCATAGATCATAAATCGGTAAAAAAACGTATTTTTATAAGAATTATGACCAGAAATTCCGATTTAATTTCCTTTCTAACATGAGCAACACAAACAACCTTAAGAGTGTATCAAAATGAAACGTCCCAAATCAGTAATGTGTCAATAAGAAGGGTGGCGTTAATCAAGAAAATCTCAGCGTGCTCATCCTGAAATTAGTTAATAAGTTTGAAATGAAGGATCGCTAACTGCAGGGTCAATCTGTTTTCGAACAAAAAACATCACTTAAAGAGTTTATCTTTTAATTTATCCATCATGGGATTTAAAGATTTTGATGAGTTTTTCTTAATCAAATTTGAAACGGCATCACTTTGAGCATCCAGACCTTTATATTGTTTCGATAAGTCAGTTTCAACTTTATTTAAATTTGATTCTTCTTTACCAAAAAGTTTAGAAGTTAGCTCTGCGGTTTTTTCATTAATTTTAGAATCGAACTGTGACGTGAATTTAGAAAGCTGATCAGAAACTTGAAGTTTTAATCCCTCTGAGATTTTTTTAGTCAGCGACGAAATGATCTTTAAATCCGGTTTTTCGATAGGACCGTTAAGTAAAATATCTAAACTAAAGGTCGTTACGTTTTCAATGATAGGCTTAATTAAAGCCTGGATATCAGATTTCGTTGAATCAAATAATAAAACCGTAGAATTCAGATCTGAATTTATTTTTAAGTTATTCACTTCATTTTTTAAAAGCCTTCCATTGATGTCTGTGGACGCAATAGCTTTACTTAAATAAAACTTCAGAGACTCGTCATCGATGATTTTAAACGAACTGATCGGGTAGTCAGCTTTAATATTAAACTCTTCGTTAATATCAGCCACGTGGTGGTTTATTTTTGCTATGATTTTGATGTTATTGATATTTTCTTTCGGAAGATCACCCTCTAGATTTACAAGGATGGGTTTGTTAATTAATTTTTGATCACTCGCAATATCTCGGATTTCCCCTTTGAAATTTCGAAGATCTTGGTTGCCTTTAGCGTCTGCCTGAATCAAAGTTTTTTTAATCCAAAACTTTGGTCTTACATTCTTACCGAAGTGGATCACTTGGTTATTTAAATTTTTGATATCTTGAAGTTCGGATTTGATGGCTTTTTCTTTTTTACTAGATTCTAGATAAGCCTTCGTTTTATCTTTTAAAATTTCTGAGTTTTTTTCGTTTAAGACATTCGCAGTCGCCGATTGCACTTTGTCCTCAGATTGCTTTCGAAGCTGCTCCAGCCAAAAGTTAAATAAATAAAAGCGTGTTGTTACAGTCTCTGCAAAAAAATCTTGGGCCAAGGCATCAGGACTGATGTCAGGGATTTTAAATTTAGCTTTAAGCGCTTGTTTTTTTTCTTGGATATCATTGTTGAAGTCAGCTTTAAGATTCTTCATGGTATTCAATTGATCTTTAAACTGAGATTTTATTTTGTTCACTTCGTCTTTTTTGGCTTTTATTTTTTCGAAAAACGATTTGCTCTCTGAAACTAATTTTACAATTTGTGCCGCATCGCTAGATTCGGATTTGGATTTAGCCTCGAGCGCTTTAAATTCGTTTTCGATCTCTTTGGCGTGGTCAATTTTTAGAAAAGCTTCGTAACTTTTTAGTTGTTCGTTTTGCTCTTTTAATTTGAGTTCATATTTTTTAGCCAAATCATCGATTTGAAACTCTTCACTGAGTTTTTTAATTTCGCTACCAATATCTTTGCTTTTAGAAAATGACATTATGTTTTCTAAAATATTACCCTGTGATTTATTATCAAGAACCGCTCTTTTGTTCTTCTTCAAGTCCAAAGACATCGAAACCAACTGCTGGCCTTTAGCACTCACAAATCCAGGGCTTGATCTTTGAGTATCAACCATAATGCCGGTCAATTCGGATTTTTCGCTGACGAAAGATAAAAATAAAAGTTCATTTTTATTCAGCTCAAAATCAACACTTCCGATTTCAAAAAGATTATGACTAGGTTTTTGGTGGTTTGTGAATTGAATTCGAATGATTTTAAGCTTTGGTGGACTAAGCCCAACATCCACTGAAGCGATATTGACCTCTGCGCCGTAAACTTTAGTTAATGATTTTTGCATGATCCATTTAAGATGGGTTGAGAATAATAATGTGAAATATAGAAGTAGAAGTAAAGAAACAATAACGAAAATAGCTATGAATTCGTACCGCACAACACGTGCAAAAAAACTTTTCTTCTTTTCTGTCATACTTAACCCCTGATACCGTCTAAAATATTATTGTAACCAATAACAAGTGAGGTTTTGCTGAAGTACTTATAAACTTTTGTGTTCTTAAAAGCTTTAACAACAGTGTTTTGATATTTTCGAATTAAATATTGAAACAGAATTAGTGAAAACGGAAAAAGAATTAAGGCTGCAACTTGCCCGCCTAAAACTTGAGTATGATTAAATTTAAGCCAGTGCATTAACGGGTTTTGGTACAGCGATGTCCAAAAAGTTTCTAGGCTGGGCTTGGTGAGTAACCAAAGTCCAATCGAATTAAATATATTCGAAAAGGGAAGACTGATTAAGGCAAATAAGAAAGTTCCTAAAAAGTAAGCTCCCATTTGAACTCTAAAGATCATGACTATAAGAACACTTAAAAGCCCTAGAATAGACGTATAGCCCCCAAAAGCCGGGAAGAGTGAAAGGCTAAAACCTAACGCCAGGGCGAATGTGCCCTCGTCAGCGTGCAGAAGTTGGATCAGTTTTAATATTTGTTTAAGTATGAACATAGATCTTGATTCTATTCGAGAGCTTCAGATTTTCATATTAAAAAAACATGTATTTGTATTTTAAATTGTTATTTGGCATATCTATAGTGATGAGCAGCAAAATAAAAAATGGTTTAACTCTTTCTAAAATTGGGTCTGAGGAAGAATCAACTCCAATTTCAAAAATGAAAAGAGCTACGAATGCCATGGTTAAAAAAGCTATTATTCCAGCAGGTGGTCTTGGCAGTCGATTTCTGCCTGCATCTGCGGCAATTCCTAAAGAAATATTCCCTGTTTTTGATAAACCTTTGATTTATTTTGCCATTGAAGAGTTAAAAGACGCAGGGGTTGAAGAGATATTCTTAGTTTGTAGCCCATGGAAAAAACACTTTTTTGAAAGCTTTTTTGATCTTAAACAACGCTATGAAAGATTGTCCAATGATCCTTCAAAAAAATCTGTTCTAGATAAATTACATTTTTTAAATGATTGGCCGAAAATCACATTAGTGATGCAAAACGAAGCCAAGGGTTTGGCTGAAGCTATTGGTTTATGTAATGAGCACATTGGAAACGATCCCTTTTTTGTTCTACTGCCTGACGAGGTTTTTGTGACAGAAAGCAAAAATCCTTCAGAACAATTATTATCCATTTTTCAAGAGTTTAATAAGAGTGTGGTTGGGATTTTTCAAATCCCACACAACGAAGTGTCGAATTACGGAGTTGTGAAGCTGGGTTCAAAAATTTCTGAAATAGCATTCAATTTAGAAGGATTAGTTGAAAAGCCTAAGCTTAGCGATGCTCCAAGTAACTTCATGCTTCCCGGAAGATACATTTTCACAAAGCAGTTTTGGTTAGCCATAGAAACAGAACTTCAAGAGATTAAGAACTTAAAAATTAATCAAGAACTTCACATTACAAATGCTATGGACAGAATGTCTTTAGACAAATGTCTTTTAGGTGGAGTTATGAAAGGCGAGCGTTTCGACGTGGGCCGACCTGAAGGGCTTTTAAATTTAAGTCAGCTGATTTTTAAGGGGCTTTAAAAGTGTTAAATATAATTAGTCATAATCTTGAAATTAAATCTAACCCGGCACTGAAAGAAGCCTATGAAGGGTTTATAGAATCCAATCATTCCTTTATCCATGTTTTACAAAATAAGTTGTTGTGGCAAATCACGGGCGAGTACGCCGGTTTCTTAAAGAAAAACTTCGATAAGTTAGTTGTCGTTGGGATAGGTGGCAGTCATTTAGGGACAGAGTCTTTTATTAAGGCGTTAAGCTTTCCAAGAAAGGTAATATTTTTTGAAAACCCTGACCCCGTGGGCATTCAAAGACGTTGGGACGCCATCGAAGACTTAAATAGAACTCATTTTATGTTTATCTCTAAAAGTGGTGGAACCTTCGAAACATTGGCGATCGCTAATTGGGTCATTGATAATTTAAAATCAAAAAATTTAGAGGTTGCAAAACACTGCTCTGTGCTGACGGCGAAAGATGATTCGGCGTTAAAAGTTTGGTCCGATAAAGTTGGGGCTTGGTGTTTAAAATTTCCAGAAGACGTCTCTGGGCGATTTTCTGCACTGACTCCAGTAGGAATGCTTCCCTTAATTTTTGGACTTGATAAGTCGATTTCTGAATTCTTCAGCGAATTTTTTCAAGGGGCTGACAGCGTTTTAGGTTCCCATGCTCGCGGGATTAAGCTGTTAGAAATTTATAACTCACTTTTAGTGAACCAATTTCAAACGATGAACTTTTGGGTTTATTCTGACCAGATGTTAGGTTTTGGTCGCTGGCTTAGACAGCTTTGGTCTGAAAGTTTAGGACAAACAAACTTGCCAAAGGATTTAGCCTTACCGGTTTTTGTTTTATGCAAAGGGGCCAGCGATCAGCACTCCTATTTGCAGCAGGCGATAGCCAAAAGCCAAAACCATGTGAATTTCATCCTGACCCTTAAGAAAATAAACTCTGGTTTTGCAGAGCAGTCTTTAGAAAAAGATCATTTTAATTCGGGTTGGGGTTTTGAAAATCGGTCCTTTCTGGATCTATTTAACGCAGAGTCCATGGGCTTAGTAAAAACCTTTAAAGAGCTTGAAATACCTTTTGTTCATTTAGAGTTGGAAGAAGTGAACTTAAAAGCTTTGGTCGATTTTGTTTTACTTCACCAAGTGGTGATTGCAAGTTTGGGTCAGTTTTTAAAAATTAACCCTTTTGACCAGCCGCAAGTTGAAGAGATGAAAAAGCGAATTTCTGAGCTTCAAAAGTCTAAAATTAGAGCACAGATGTTATAAAGTTTTGTATTTACAGAGATTTTGAAATACAAAGTTCTATCGGTTAAGTTCATAAAGTCGGTCTGAATAGATGACTGTTACAAATTAAGCCGATAATTTAATTTTTTATTTTGCATTGCAATTTGGTGGCGTAGCTCAGTTGGATAGAGCAACAGCCTTCTAAGCTGTGGGTCGCAGGTTCGAATCCTGCCGCCATCACCAAATTTGGGTCTTTCTTCTTCGGTCATTGGGGTTTTAAATGATATCTTCAGAAATGTGTTGGAAAGCGTTTGATGCCAGCGTTCAAGATTACCATAAGTTGGATGACGTTGATCAAAAGTTTTTAAATCCGTTTGGCGAAAAAAATTTAGAGGCTTTGTTATATTTAAAGAATTGGATCGACACAGTTCAATGGCATCTAGAAGATATTGTTCGTGACCCTAAAGTGACTGATGCGCAGATTGCGCAGATCAAGCGTCGCATCGATAAATCCAACCAAGATCGAACAGATAAAGTGGAACAGCTAGATGATTTTATAGTCGACTATTACAAAGATGTTAAAGTTTCGCCACAAGCCAGACTTAACACCGAAAGTGCCGCTTGGGTGATCGATCGTATTTCCATTTTGGCTTTAAAAATTTACCATATGAAAGATCAAGTGATGCGAACGGATGTGGATCAAGAGCATCGTGATAAATGTCAAAATAAACTAGAAATTTTATTGGATCAAAAAAAAGATTTATCCCAGAGCTTTGATGAACTGATGAAAGATATCAGTGAAGGTAAAAAGCGTATAAAAGTCTATCGTCAGATGAAAATGTACAATGACGAAAAACTAAATCCTATTTTATATAAAAAATAAGGATTAAGCTAAAAAAATGGCTTCATCTAAATCACCCGTAAAAAAGATTCTGGCCTTTAGATTTTCAGCATTTGGTGACGTTTTATTAACGTACCCAGTTTTAAAATCAGTAACTGAATTAAATCCTGAAGTTGAAGTTATTTTCTTAACTCAAAATAATTTGGTGGGATTTTTTAAAGATATTCCTGGACTAAAAGTTATAGGTGCCGATTTAAAAGGGGAGCATAAAGGAATTTTAGGGCTTTATCGTTTAAGTCAAAAAATTAAAAAAGAATATGACATAGATTTTGTATGCGACTTACATCAAGTCACAAGATCTTATGTTCTTAACTTTTTCTTAAATAAAAAAACTTTTAAGATCGACAAAGGACGTAACGAAAAACGTCTTTTTATCAAACATAAAATTTTTAATAATTTACGTCACTCTACAGAACGCTATATGGATGTGTTTAAAGCTAGTGGTTTAAAAACTGCGGAATCCATAAAAGATTTAGGCGCCATAAAATTTGAAAAAAAAACCTTAAGTGAAAAGCTTAAAAGTGTTTTTACGGATACAGAAAGTGGTATGTATAAACTTGGGTTTGCGCCATTTGCAAAACATGCCACAAAAACGTGGCCCATGGAACATCTAGAAAAGTTTTTAAAAATTAACGAAGCTAGTGCCCGAATGAAAATCTACTTTTTTGGGGGACGGGGCGAGGAAGCTTTAAAACTCGAAGCCCTAGAAAAAAAGTACCCTTTAGTTAAAAATTTAGCGGGTAAATTTTCATTTGATGAAGAAATAGCGCTTATTCAAAGTATGAATTTGATGGTGGTGATGGATTCAGCGAACATGCATTTAGCAGGATTATCAGGGACCCCTTTGATTTCTATTTGGGGCGGAACTCATCCCGGTGTGGGTTTTTATCCGATTTCTAGTGGGGCCGAGATATTACAGGTAGACCGTAAAGATTTGAATTGCCGTCCATGCTCTGTTTTTGGCCGAAGTGATTGTCCAAAAACTCATTTTAAATGTATGCTTGATATTACACCAGAGCAGCTAATGGCTCGGATCAGCTCTGCGCAGCTGCCAAAGTGAAAGCTATAGGGTTGCTTCGCAAAGCCGTCAAAGCGGAAGCTAGAGGGCTGCCTCGCGCAGCGACCAAAGCGGAAGCTAGAGGGAACAGTTTAGTAACGAAAGCTTAAGGATTTTTATGAAAACGGTAATTATGTGCGGCGGTGGAGGAACAAGGCTTTGGCCATTGTCCCGAATTAATCTACCGAAGCAATTTGCACGATTGCTGGAACCTAAAAGTCATTTAACTCTATTTCAGCACACAGTTCTTAGAAACGCTTCTTTTACGGATGAATTTTTAATTGTCGTTAATAAAAACCAATTACATCTAGCCGAACAGCAACTTGAAGAGCTTAAATCCAACGAATCTTTAAAAACCAAAAATATTAAATTTCTAGTCGAACCTTTTGGTAAAAACACAGCCGCTGTTATTGCAATGGCTTGTTTTACTTTTAATGACAACGACGATGTTTTAGTTGTGCCCTCTGATCATTTTGTATCTGGCGAACAGGCTTATATTGAGACCATTTTAAAATCTAAATCCTACTTGCAAGAATCTAAAATTTGTCTTTTTGGAATTAAGCCTACATACCCAGAAACAGGTTTTGGTTATATTGAGTTTGATCAAAATAAAGTTTTATCATTTAAAGAAAAACCTA
>JANODG010000017.1:0-10343 GCA_031412575.1 Bdellovibrionales bacterium | reverse complement strand
ATCATAAAAACCTTTCTTCGCTTTGTTTAAGGGCATCTTCTAAAAGCGTCGCCCATCAGTACTTTTTTGTAACCAGTGAAAAGTAATGTATGTTGGTCGTGCTGCCCACGAGCTTGGTTTTTTGTGGTGAGCTACAGTCTTATTCTCAGTAGATTTCCATTTTCTTAATATTCGATCAATTAGAATTCTTAAACTAACTGCCTGTGGCAAAAAGGATACAGTGTAAAGCGGTTTGCTATTCAGGTCTAATTACTGAAATTGAGAACTCAAATTATGTATTCTTCACGTCAGTTGTATTTCAGCAAATTAGTCCTGTTGCCAGTGTATTCATATTGGAAAATCTCTCGATATTTAATATACTTACTGCAACGCTTTAAGGAGTTTACAAAATGGAAATGATTCAGCAGCTACTAGATAATTTAGAACCTCATGCCTGCAATATTTTTTATGCAAGTGCGGTGTTCTTATTAATCATTGGTTATGTCGGCACACCCTTTATTTTTTGGGTCATAGGCCTTTTAGGTTTGGTTGTCGGACTTGAATTGGGTGCAACTGCATTTGTAGCGGTGATTGGTGTGAGTTTACTTTTCTTAATCCCACCTATCAGACAAAATTTATTTAGTCGTGGCGTGATGGCTGTAATGAAAAAGATTTTACCTAAAATTTCAGCCACTGAACGTTCAGCTCTAGAAGCTGGTGTGGTTTGGGTCGAAGGCGATCTATTTTCTGGTAAACCTAATTTTAAAGATATCATTTCAAAAAACAAATACCCAACGTTGACTGCAGAAGAGCAGGCATTTTTAGATGGCCCTGTTGAAAAAATGTGTTCCATGATTGACGACTTTAAATTTTGGCAAACTCGCGAAATGCCGCCAGAGGCTTGGGATTTTTTAAAGAAAAATAAATTCTTAGGTATGATTATACCAAAAGAATACGGCGGTTTAGGTTTTTCGGCATTAGCTCACGGAGCAGTGATTGAAAAATTAACGTCAAGATCAATTCCACTTGCGGTGACAGTGATGGTTCCAAATTCTTTAGGACCTGCGGAATTGTTAATGCATTATGGTACTGATGCTCAGAAAAAAAATCTTCTTCCTAAATTGGCTATCGGTGATGAAGTTCCGTGTTTTGGATTGACTGAACCTACGGCAGGAAGTGATGCGGGTTCCGTATTGTCTTACGGTGAGTTATTTAAAGGACCTAATGGTCAACTGATGATTCGCTTAAATTGGAACAAACGTTGGATCACGCTAGCCGCGATTTCGACAACAATAGGTTTAGCATTTCAGCTTCGCGATCCAGAAAATATTCTTGGTAAAGGTTTAAACTTAGGAATCACTTGTGCTTTGATTCCGTCAAAAACTCCAGGGGTTGTGATTGGAAATCGACACGATCCATTGGGCGTGCCGTTTTACAATTGTCCGACTCAAGGGAATAACGTAGAAATTTCTCTTGAAGATGCGGTTGTCGGTGGCATTGATGGGATTGGTAAAGGTTGGGACATGTTGATGGATTGTCTTGGCGCAGGACGTGGTATTTCACTACCTTCGCAAAATGTCGGTGGAGCGAAGTTACTGACCCGTGTTGCAAGCGCCCATGCTGTTGTTAGAAAACAATTTGGCTTATCGATTGGAAAGTTTGAAGGTATTGAAGAACCATTGGCTCGAATTTTTTCTTCAACATATTTGCTTGAAGCTATGAGAAACTTTACTGTTGGTGCTATCGATAATGGAATTAAACCACCGATTGTCACTGCCATTGCAAAATATTTCGCCACTGAAATTGGACGTAAAAGTACAAACGATGGGATGGACGTTTTAGGTGGAGCTGCAATCACTGACGGTCCTAGAAACACAATTGCTCACACTTACATTGCAACACCAATTGGAATTACAGTTGAAGGTGCAAATATTTTAACTCGAACACTTATTATTTTTGGACAAGGTGTATTCCGCGCCCATCCTTATGCTTACAAAGAAATTAGTGCGTCTGAAAAAGGGGATTTAAAATCTTTTGACGGTGCATTTTGGAAACACATTGGACACGTTGTGCGTAACATGATCCGTTCTATTTTGCTTTCGTTCACTCGTGGGTATATCGCAAGTCGTGGCCCAGGTGGTGCGGCTGGCCGTTGTTACCAAAAACTAGCTTGGGCTTCTGCCTCGTTCGCAATTTTAGCTGATCTTGCGATGGCGACTCAAGGTGGTGGATTGAAAACCAAAGAAAAATTAACAGGTCGATTCGCAGATATTTTAGGTTGGATGTACATTGGGACTTCAATTTTAAGTCGTTTCGAAGCTGAAGGCCGAAAGAGCGAAGATCTTCCAATGGTGAGATACAACATGGAAGTGGCTTTCTCTGAAATGCAAAAAGCGTTTGAAGGGATTTATGGAAATATTCAGGTGCCAGGATTGGGTTGGTTATTTAAATACGTGATCGGTTCGTGGTCTAGATTCAATTCTTTTGGTGGTCTTCCAAGTGATGAATTAGGTCATAAAATTGTGGCCGCATTCTTAAAGCCATCAGAATTCAGAGACAGACACACAAAGGGTGCTTACATTCCGAAAGATTATAAAGTGGATCAAGTGGCACGCCTTGATCACGCCTTTGAAAAATCTTTCGAAGCGTCTGGTGTTGAGCGTAAAATCAAAAAAGCTATTAAAGCTAAAATTTTACCGAAGAAAAACATCAAAGCTTCGCTGGATGAAGCTGTATCTAAGAACGTGATCACGCCTGCTGAAAAAGCATTGATGGCTGAGGCAGAGGCTTTGCGTTGGGATGCGATTCAAGTAGATGACTTCACGCAAGATCAATATTTAAAACGCTCTTCGAAGTCAGAGCTGACTGGATTGAGTAAAAATTTATCTTAGTTTTTTAGCCGGGGATGTATTTTAAAATAATTTTGTCCGCCACATATGTTTTAAAACGCTCAGACATACCTTTGGCATTTGAGCTTGCAAAAAAAAGCAAGCGCTTACGCCAAACGAACTCGGTTTTAAAACATATGTTGAAGACTAAAACTTATAACAAAACACATTCACGGGTAATTTAAAAAGTTAAATTTTTATAATCGGGTGGTCATTAAGGTTGTTATAAGGGTGTATGAAGGATTTTACAAAATTGGAGAGAGTGCTTTTTTATCCTGTTGCCGTGGTTGGGGCGCTTTTCTTTTTTTCGATTGTTTATAATCTTTCAAATGCTGAAATATCTTATTCGTGGACTGCTTATGATATTTTGGTTTCGGTTGTATTTTTATTTATTTTAATTTGTATACTTACGCTTTGGATGGCTCCATTTTTACCGAAAAGTTTTGGTCTATGGATTAGAATTTCGCTTTGGTTGCTGGCTACGATGTGTTTTGTGTGGTCGAATTTAGCCATACTTTATAATTTTTAATTCACTCTTGTTTAATTCTTGACGTAATTATGACCTTACTGCGCTGCCTTTAATGTTTTTTTTGGACTTAGTTGTCATAGCATTTAGTTCTAACAATTAACCAAGGATTAAATTTATGAAAAAATTAATGTTATTAGGTTTAGTGTTTTTAGCTCAGAATGTTTTTGCAGCATCAACTGAAGTGACTGTAAACTTTGAAATCGTTGAAGTGAACGCTTCGTGCAAATCAACGTGTATGGTGGATGAAGTGACTGCAGAAAATAAATGCCGTTACCAAGTATTTTTTGATCAAGCTAGCTTTGACCAAATCAATGCTTTAAAAACTCAGTTCGGTTATAGAGACACTTGGTTTCAACAGTCACCAAAAGAAATTTGCGAAGCTAAATTGTTACCAGAGTTTGGCCAAGGTAATGCTCCAATTAAAGTTATGCTTTACAATTTAGATTTATCTAATTTAAATCGTCAGTTTTAATAAATAAATTGTGTTTAAATAGCGCCAGCGATTTATGACTAAATTATTGGTCTAAATTGTATAGCTAGCTATAATTAGACATTAGGGTTCAAAAACCTTCAGCGATTTGAATCTTTAATTAAATCGTACATTTCTTACTATTGGGCGAGCGTAGCCGTAAAATTCCTCACAAGTTGTTTTACGGCCCTCGTTGTAGCCCCATCTTCTAAAAATGTTGTCGTTCGGGTGGTATGAAACATCACCAACAAATATCGCATCAAAAAATCTACCAATGTTTGTGTAACCATTGGATGAGTTTGCAAAGTTAACTCGACAAAACTGAGTCAATGTTTCGTCTTGGGCGTTTGATCGTCTTTCCGTTAAAGAAGCCACTGCGATGTTTTTCCAATCTGCACCTATGCGATTCACACTCCCTTGAGCTGAAATGTCATTGTAGTCGTAGGCCAAAGTTAAAAACTGATCTGCTAAACCTGAATCGCGACTTGGTGTTGAATACGCATCGTAGTTTTGAAAATTCATACATTGGCTATTTGTTTTATTTAAAAAGTTTTGCGCTTGGTTAACGCTATCGATTCTTTCGTTTAACGATTCACAAATTGTATTTAAATTTCTAGAGATCAAACGCTGCGGAGATTCGGTCGAACTTTGATTTGCTTGTTTTACAATTCTAAAAAAGCCCAAGTGGTCGTTACGATATTGATTTGCTAAAGTATACTGTGAAAAGTCAGCACCTGGAATTTGATCTTGAGCTACGGCCGCCCACTGCGCAGGTTTTTGTCTACGAAAGCCCCATCTGTTGGCGTCGTTACCACGATTGGTCGGTGCATGATTAAACATATGAGATTCTTTTCTTCTTAATGGTCGGCCAGCCGCCGCATCCGCTTGGGTCGAGTAAACCACATCAAAGGTTCCATCGGGATTTATGTTTTTTAGAATGTAAGTGTGGCGAGTTACATTGCCGCCACTTCCGATTTTGTACATGAACAAATCACCAGGGCGAAGTTCTCGAAAAGAAATAGGGAACGTATCGTTATGAACTAGGTTTTCAGTCCCATGGTGGGAAGCGATGAATCTTACGAACTCTACAAATCTTTGATCTTCGTTAGCAGTGCTATTAAATCGTGTCGTTAAATTTGTTAAGTTTCCACGATCGATGGCAAAAGGTAAGCCCTCTTGGCGAGCAAAATAAGCTAAAAGTGCGTAATGGGCATCCGCACAATCCAGTCGTAATTGTGAATATGGTCGACCTAAGGAATTAAAAAAATCTGTTCCAAGTTTACTTGAAACCCAGTTTGCATAACGAACTTGGGCGGCTTCATTCCATTCTTTTCGAGCGTCATGTTGCCAGATTTGGGCTTGAGCTAGATTTTGAACAAGAACCAATGTGAATAGAGCTAAAGTTAAGAAATTAAGAGCCTTAAGTCTGAAAAAGTAAATAATAGTTTTTTGATTTGAAATCATACCGAGCCCCTTAGTATTATGAAAATTTAAAATTTTCCTAAGGAGTTAATACATAGAATAGTAAGAAGGACTCAAGACCATGTGAATCAATGTGAATCATTGGCCTTAAGCAATTATCTTAATGGCTTAAAAGTATTGATAGTCGATGGTTTGGTGGGTTTTAGGGTAAATTACAAATGTTCTTGAATGAAGAAAGAAAAAACAGATTTATCCACCGGGCTTAAGGCCGAAACATTGATGCTCTCTATTTTTAAGTCGGGATTGGTATCTAACTTCACCCAGTCGTCCTGAAACATTTCACTGAATGGAAGTTTTAAAGTTTCAGTTGATCCGTTTGTGTATTTCACTTCTACTTTAGGTTGCTGAATTGACCCATGGTCGACCGTAAAACCCAAAGAAAGAAAGTTCTTTGGCATGTCCTTTAAATCTAGAACGAACTGTTTTCTAACGTTTTTGTTAAACTCTAAAAGGGCAAATTTCTGATAGGTTTTTTGAAATTTATTTTGTTGATCGGAAATAGGGCTTAAGTTTTCGATCTTCTTCGGATTGACTTTGGTGACTTGAATTACAAGATCTTCGTTTAAACTGTTAGATGCGCCTTCATGGTTCGCTTTTTCTAGTGGGTTTAATCTAAGGCTTGAGTCTGAATCTTTCAGCTCAGGGCCTTTAGACTTCAATGGGTCCTGTGCGCCTGAATTTGACGTTTTTGGACCTAAAGTGGCAGGAATTGGCGAAATTAGAGCCTGATTTTGTGACGAAAAAAAGGTGTTTTTGATATGAACCGCCGCCATTAACAGGCAAATTAAAGAAATAAATCGCAAGTGGTTCTTAAGCATAAATTGGATCATTCAAGAACCATACCTGATTATGGTTCGTTTAGATAAATCTTTAATCCTAAAATGCTGAAAATTGTCATTCTCGGGTGGGAGTGTAGTTCCACTTAACATGGGCTTTTAAGATCTTTAAATGTGATTGACCGTATTTAGATCTTAATGAACCATAGGTTATGAAAAATAAATTAGCCTTCGTTTTAATCTCGTTAGTGTTTGTAGGTGGCTGCACATCTCAGTCTCAGAAATTTCAAAAAGATTTTGATGCTGTATGCAGTGTTTACAAGGATGGTCTTCAAAAGTTAGCAGACCCTTCCGTGAATTTAACAGAGTTAAGCATTAAGATGGCCAAGGATTTAGACAGCAATATAAAAACTCCAGAAATCAAACGCGCCGTCGAAGCGGTAGGTGCCGCAATTCCAGAGCAAAAATATATGTTACTTCAGCAGGTTGCTGAAGATCAAAAAGTAAAATTTGACTGCCCTGAGTTTAAGGATTTCATAACAAAGGTGTTGAGTTTAAGCGCAACGCCAGAAAGTACTCCTCAAGAATCTGAGGGTGACGCTAACGAAGCTCTTTAGCTAGTAAATTAAATTTAAACTTTTAGGAATTTAATTTTATTTTATTAAGGAACAGTTCAAATCCAAGATAAGAATGTAAAGACCACAAGGCTTGTGCAGACAAAAGATGTATAAGCTGCATATAAATTGGGGCCAGTAAAAGTAAATTTATCACGCCAATTGTGAATGTTCCGTAAGTTATAATCAAATATAATTTTATAGCTTTATTCTGTTTAAAGGATTCGAAAAAAGTTAACGAGATCAATAATACGCTAACCACAGCAAGCAGGGGATGAAGCACTCTAAGCTTTAAAATCCATGGGGACTCGGCCGAAAAGTCTTGGGCCATCCCATGCTGCAAAGATTCGGCGGGATAAAGAGTATCACCTAAAGCTGTCAATGCGCCTAAGCCGGCCACTACAATTAAACACAAAGTTGAGGCTAAATAAAAACCTGAACTTATTTTTTTCCACAAGTCTTGTTCAGAAGACAAATTAGGATTCAACTTTTTGAGATTTGAAAATAGATAAATGCAGCCCACGATGCTAGAAACAAGAACAAACGTGTTCAGCAAATGAACTATCATTATGATGGCGCGGGACCAGGATTCGTTCGACCCGACCAGGCCAGATAAAACTAACTTTGCCCCAATTAAAGCCTCGAACACCGTAAGTGTCAGGACAAGTATCGGTAAGGTGAAAAATAATTTCTTATGTGTAGAAATATAACTCAATTGATGTTCAGAAAGAGATAAACCATTTCGTTTTCTTAAAAAAACGATCGTGATTAATACCAAGGCAAATACAAATATACCATATAAGCCTGAAGTGGCTCTGTGAATGAATTCGATGATTGTTTCTATCGAACTATTCTTTGGAATCAGTTCGCCATGACAGGTGGGCCAATTTTTACCACAACCGTCCCCCGAACCCGAAGCCCTGACAAAGGCTCCCCAGACAACAATAAACCACGTTGAATAAAGCAGTAAGTGCCACCATTTGTGCAGTTTGGTCATACCTCAAAGTAATCCCGCTAACTTATAAACTCTAGTCTTATCTGATTTTGAGAATGGGTTTAGTGTGCGTCATCCTTCTGCACATAAACCTTCAAGTTTTTTAAAATAATGCGAAGTTTCATTCTGACGGAACAATTTTGTATCCTTGCAGGTAATTGGGTAGGATATTCAAGTTGTTAAAAAATATAAGGAGAAAACAGCTATGAGAATTTTTATTGCCATGATTTTATTGGCCATGTTTACAGCAGGATGTAATCAAGGGGGCGTTGGAGCTTCTGCGATCAAAACGGACGACGAAAAAGTGATTTATGCACTAGGAAAGAATTTTGGCGATAGAGTTAAGGCTTATGACCTTTCATCTAAAGAACAAAAAGTTTTAGTGACTGGAATCATGGATTCTTTAAATAACAATGAATCAAAAGCGGAAGTTTCAAACTTCGGAATGGAAATCGCTAAGTTCGCAGACAAAAGATCTAAGGCGATTGCTGAAAAAGAAAAAGAAGACGCAAAACCATACTTAGAAAAAATGCAGAAAGAAGAAGGCGCAGAAGTTCTTAAGTCTGGTATCGTTTACAAAGCGATCAAAGAAGGAACTGGTGATCTTCCAAAAGAAACTGACACAGTAAAAGTGAACTACCACGGTACACTTAGAGACGGTGTTGCTTTTGACAGTTCAACAACTAAACTTGCTGATTCTCCTCGTGAGCCTGAGCCTGCAACATTCCCACTTAATCGTGTGATTCCTTGCTGGACAGAAGCTGTTCAGAAAATAAAAGTTGGTGGTAAAGCTAAAATCACTTGCCCATCTGAAACTGCATACGGCGACAGAGGTGCTCCACCGAAAATTAAACCAGGTGCTCCTTTAACTTTCGAAGTTGAACTTCTTGAAATCGTTAAAGACACTGGTGCCGCAGCTCCAGGTGCGAAAAAAACTAATTAATTTTAAGTCCTAAATTTTTAAAGTCATTTTTAAAATTTAGACACTTCAAAAAAAAGCCTCGTTGTTAAAACGGGGCTTTTTTTTAAGAATTTTTTAATTGAGTTGTTATTATTCAGTCGCGGCTACCTGTTCTTCCGAAAGCTTATTCACAAAATCTGAAATTAAAGAGTAGAATTTCCATGAATGAGTGAGATGCGCTTCGTGACCAGCCTTATCAAAAATATGCACTTCAGAGTTTTTAATCGATCCTGCATTTCTTAAAACAGCAGATTTTATTTGATATGGGTCTTCAGATCCACCTATCAATAAAGTAGGGGTGTCTATTTTTTTAAGCCAGTCTCGTGAAGGCGGCATTTTGTAAATTGCCTGAGTCAACTGACACGTGTCTTCAAAAAATTTAAAACCTTCCAGCCAAAGATCGTAATTCATTTCATCTTTTGTAAGCCCTTCAGAGCAAATCACCGCCGTTTTAATCCAATCGCTGCGCCTTAAAATTAGAGGCTTGTAATTCTTTAAGTCAAATTGAATTTGATCTTGGGCCTGAACAAGATCAAAGGTGTTTTTTGGTAAAGCTAAAATTCTTGAGTGCCATTTGTCCAAGGTCTTAGTAAGACGGTTTGGATTTTCGGAATGATTTTCTAAGGCCAAAATCAACTCTAACCGAAAGTTTTTAAGGTAAAGATTTTGATTCAAGGACGATGTTGAATAATCAGTAAGACGCTGAAGCTTCAAAACATTTTTTAAAAAAGATTCTATGAACAATCGCTGATTTGTTAGTTCGGTAAGTTCGTCAGAATTTACATTTGAATCTGATCTTTGTTGCGACTTGATGAAATCATCCCAGTAACTAAAATGATCTGCAAAAATCCTTAGATTTGACTCGCCAATTTCGCGAGTGTCTATCGAAGCGGAATATAAAATTAAACCCTTAACCAAATGCGGATAGTCGGCAGCCAAACGAGCAGCAAGTCCGCCGCCTGCGCTGTGTGCAAGTAATATTACGGGTTTATTTGGAGAAAGATTTTCTACGACAGCTTTTAAATCTAGAATTTGGTGTTCTGTACTAAACACGTGTTGTGAATATTCCTCTGCTGGATTTAAAAACTGAGAGGCCCCAGTGCCTCGGGGATCAAATAAACCAACATTTAAATTATCGTGGCGCCAAAATGCATTTAAAATATCTTTTAGATTGAACGAAGCACGAATCGCTTCCGAATCATTACCAGGACCTCCTGGAACAATCACCAGCGTATCCTTAGAACCTTTTAAGGATAGGTTAGACGATAATAAAACCGCACGAATTTTGAATTCCGTTTCATCTGAATCTGTATTTCCAAGAGGTCTTAGCACATAAAAACATTCGCTTTGAGCTTGGCTGTTAAAACTGTTTTCGACTTCGCAAGGATCGTAAGCAAAAGATGTTTGATAAAAAAACATCTGAATTAAAAAACGCAAAATTAGTTTTGAAAACATAAGAAAACTCCCCGCCCTATGATTTATATACAAACATGAAGTGAAGATTTTCAATCAATAAAATTCTTCTAGTAAAGTTGATATTGTAGAGAAGAATAAGTTATGGGTTAGATAAGCAATTCAAATCAACTGATTCGATGTTTAGCCAATTAAAATGAAGATGTGATTGTAAGTAGTGCTATTAAGGGTAAAGCCT
>JANODG010000016.1:0-33627 GCA_031412575.1 Bdellovibrionales bacterium | reverse complement strand
CCGATTTAAATAAACAAAAATTTGATATTTCCAAACGGAAAAAATATGCACAATACTCATCCTCGACTGACAGGATTTCCTTACCCTGGCGATTCGGTAAATTCGCCTTATCTTCCTCCGGGCGAAAATAAAGGTCCCATCGAGTATAGACCGAATGCCAGATTGACTATGGTCTTGATTGAACTTAACGCAAAACAACTTTTGCAAAAATCAAAAGATAAATTGGGCGGGAAATTCAAAGCGCTTCGTGATTTATATATTTTAACAGGTTTTGAATTACGTTACCGCGGCTCTCACTTCATTAACGACGCAGAAACGAAATTAAAAGAAAAGCTTATGAAACTAGGTTTACTTTCAGCGGAAGAAATAGCAAGCTTTCGTGAAGTTGATTGGAAAAATATGCAAGAAAAAAATTGGCTTATGTTAATGGGGCTTGAGGCCAAAGATATAGATCTTAATCTTAATGGGGATAAATTTGATTTCGCCTTTGGCTCAAGAAATAATATGGTCGAACACTATCTCTTGGAACTAATTCGAGATTTAGAATTTGATGATCCTCGATTCAGAGGCGTTTTCTCATATGACAATCGAAAGGTTAAATACTTCGAGATTAGCTCAGAAGGTATGGAAATACTGCGGGCAAAGGTTGAGTCTGAAATAGCAGCAAGTAATTCATGCCATAGTTTTTTAAATTCTGCCCACTGCAGACTCAAGCCCTGTCGCCCCAGCAAATTCTCGTTCTAAAAGTTGTATATTCGAACAATTCTGAACCCCTTGGTTTATGAAAAAAGTTGCACGCTTTAGGATATTAAAAGTGTGCTAAATTTGGAATTAAATTTAAATCAAAATTTAAAATATAAATAAATGAGTACTACTGAATTCTGGTCTGAATTCAGAATACGGTTAACAGTATTCTGGGTGCTGAATTTAATGGCCCGCCAGAGAGGACTCGAACCCCTAACCCTCAGATCCGAAGTCTGATGCTCTATCCATTGAGCTACTAACGGGTATAAGCTTAGAACATCTCAAAATTCACGGGGAATGTAAAGCTTACGGTGATCTATGACTAATATGAACTCTTCCTTAAATCCAAATCTACAACCCGAAAATTTTCGCACTTCTTTTTTATTTTTTGCACTCTACTTTTTTGAAGGCGCTCCGATGGGCTTAATTTGGTGGACCATTCCTACCCTGCTTTCGTTACAAGGTTTTTCTGTTGAAACCATAACAACGTTAGGAGCTTCGGCCACACTGCCGTGGACATTAAAGTTTCTATTAGGGCCTGTGGTCGATCGATTTATTTACACATCAAGACAACACGCCTGGCTTATCGCCTTTCTTCAAATTGGAATTGGCTTCGGTGTTTTAAGCTTAATTTTTACGCCCTTAGATAACCCAGTAATCCTATATGGTCTACTAGTGATGTCTTTTTTTAGTGCTGTTCAGGATGTTGTTATTGATGCATGGGCAATTTCTTCAGTGACTTCGGACTCAAGAGGACGAATCAATGCGGCCATGCAAGTGGGTATGCTCAGCGGTCGTTGGTTTTTTGGAGCAGGGTTATTATTGGGACTTGCTTATATTTCTTTAAAGATAGCACTCGTGGTACTTTTAACTTTGATTGCATTTTCAATCGTGTTTTTATTTTTTTGGTTTAAAAATAAAACTGAAACTATAACCATCGCACAAAAAAAATTAAGCTTTAAATCGTTTCACTTCTTAACAGAAAAAAAGTTCATCACCCTTGCTTTGATTGCATTAACCACTGGATTTGCCCTTGAAGCTTTCACTTCGGTCATTAGCCCCTACTTAGTAGATTATGGACTTAACCAAAAAGAAGTTGGATTAATTTTATCATTTAATCTGATCTGCATGTTACTCGGCGCCATTGCTGGCGGCTTACTGAGTGATTATCTTGGAGACCTAAAAACCTTTTTAATCGCCACAGTTCTAATCGCGCTCCTAGTCACTACCATGGGCTTTCCCGAAAGCTTTAATATAAATGTCTTTACCGCGGGCGTTCTAATAGCATACTTCGGTGTGGGATTTTTCACATCAAGTTCTTACGCTTATTTCATGAATCAAAGTCACGGCGAAATGGAAGCCAGCAAATTTACATTCCTCATGGCCATCACAAATCTTTGCGAAGTCATCGCCGCCTACAGTATGGGGAAAATGTTCAGTTACTTCAACGACTACAAATTCGGCTTTCTAATTTGTATGCTGATAAGCCTAATAGGTTTCGCGATCTTGTTCACAAACAATAAAGTTACGAGCCCGAAGATTTAATGATTTAGTTTTTTATTCTTCTTGGAATATCTTTAAATTCTTATAACATTTAAGTCGAGCTCGATGGCGCGAAGCCTTGCTTTTTTGCAAGGCAAGTGACAGTCGCTTGCTCGATTTAAATGTTATAAGAATTTAAAGATATTCCAAGAAGAATAAAAAACTAAATCATTAAATCTTCGGGCAGCTCGTAACCTTTTTGTTTGTGAACGGCGCGCACAAGAGTGTGAATGTTTCCTCGGACGTTGAAGTCGGATTCAACCATAATCCAACGTGGGTTAATCATATTGACGATGTCGTCCATGATTAAGTTTGTTACGTCTTCGTGGAACATTTTAACATCGCGAAATTTGTTGATGTAAAGTTTTAAAGATTTAAGTTCGACGCATTTTTTGTCAGGGACGTAATAAATATTTATCTGAGCAAAATCAGGGAAGCCGCTTCGAGGACAAATACATGTGAATTCTGGAATTTGGAATTCAACCATGAAGTCACGATCTGGATTACGGTTATCAAAAGGTTCTAATTTTGCGTTTTCAATTTCTTTTTCGCCATATAGTTTTGCATCAGACATTTATTCTTGCTCCTTCAAACAGACTTTAATCCAGTAGTTGTTGTCCTTATAAATTTCAGATTTGTGAATTGCAAGATAAACTCGCAAAATGGAGTTATGAACAGCTTAATAAGAATACTTTTCCATTCATCAGTCTTTTCGAAGTCAGCCTTGGTGATTATATCATTCAATCTGTTGATCGCAGGATGTTCCAGCGCTTCTAAAAAAAGCTACTGTGATTTGGTTGTCGAAGAAAAACCCGCTCAAGAAATCAAAACAGAACCCGAGACCAAGAAAAAAACTAAATAAGATTTTTAACGGCTGACGCACTTATTTGCTACGCAAAAGTCTTTAATGGCTATCGCACTTATTTGCTTTTTAATACTTTTAAAATGCGATCTTGGGTGTGTTGCAAACTGTTTAGAATGTATTGAGCTTTAAGTTGCTTCATCTCTTCCGCGCCAATCGGCTTCGAACGCCTTTGGGCCGAATAAAAACATAAGGCAGCGGCTACTGAAATATTAAAACTTTGCGTGAAACCTTTCATGGGAATAAGCACATTGCCGTCGCTAAGATCTAAAGCCGTTTTGGATACCCCGTCTTTTTCGTTACCCAATACTAAAGCTGTAGGGGCTGTTAAATCTAACTCTTCAATGTCTAATGCTGTTTCGGTCAATGCTGTTGTATAGATTTTTATCCCTTGGTCTTTTAAATGCTTAAACGCAGATTCTGTTGATTTCCATTTTTGAACAACCAACCACTTATCAGCTCCTTGAGTGATGCGATTTGACTCTTTAAATTTTTCACCCGGCTCGATGATATGAAATCGGTGAAAACCAAAAGCCTCGGCACTTCGCATGACAGCAGAGACGTTGCCACGGTCGTAAATATTTTCTAACACAGGAATTAAATTTGAAGATCTGGTTTGAATAACCCTATTTATTTTTTCTAGTCTTTCGGAAGTTAATAAACTTTCAAAAGTCTGGATGACTTGATCTACGAAAAACTCATCCGAACCAATTTGAATTTTTTCAAAATTAATTAATGAGTTCATAAATTACTTTGTGAGCTCTTTTAAGGTTTGTTTTTGAAAGTTAGGTAAACAAAAAGCTGCTTTATGGATTTGTGAATTGTAGTACTTTAGATCCATATTTTCTGTCACCGTCGTTCTAAAGTCGACGATTGGATCTAATCCTTTCGAAGCAAATGAAAACGACCAAAGACCTCCAGGATAAGTCACATTTGAATAGTTATAAAGTTGTACCTTAGGAAATATTTTATTCAGAACGCCTAACATCGACCTTTGTGTTTCAAGATAAAAAAACGGGCTTTCACATTGTGAAACGATGACTGCATTGTCCGTCGAGCATTTAAAAACATCCTTATAAAATTCTGGCCCAAACAAAGGTGCTGCAGGTCCAATAGGATCTGTTGAATCAATCAAAACCACATCAAACTTTTCAGATGAAGATTTGGAAGCTTCTTTCACAAAATGCACACCATCTTGAATGAGTAATTTTAACTTTGGTGAATTTAAATCTTTGGCCGTGATTGGTAAAAATTCTTTACATGCATTGACCACCGCTTCGTCAATTTCAACCATAACAACTTTTTCTACAGAGGGGTGTTTTAAAACTTCCCTGGCAGTTCCGCCGTCACCGCCACCAATGATCAATACATTTTTTGGGTTTGGATGAACTGATAGTGGCACATGAGCCATCATCTCGTGATATACAAACTCATCTCTTTCCGAGCACATCATGAAATCATCATTTAATAAAACATTACCAAGGTGTTCAGTTTTATAAATTTCAACTTTTTGAAATTCACTTTGTTGAGAAAATAATTTTTCCGAGTACTTGTAACTCATTTTATAAATATCTTTGTAATTTTCAGTCACCCATTTGTCGGACATTTCACACTCCATAGATACGCTTGTTTAAATAAAAGATTCAGCGGTTTTAACTTCATCAAGATCTTCAGACCAATGGTAATAGTTCACGCTATAATTCGATTTTAATATCTGAAATCTTTTTTGTCTTAAAATCAAAGGCTTCATTTCGATCGAAAGCGGCTCGTGAGATTCAGGATTAAAATAAATGATATCACAAGATCTTGGCTTTAGATTTTTATATATTTGATTTAGAAATTTTGTAACTTGATCAGGATTAATATTATTCAGCTCAATACTGATGTAATTCTGATTTTTCTCTGGTGTGACGTGAATTGTTCCGTAAGAATTTCCAAGAATCGCATTCATCGAATAACCACATGGCGAAAACCAGAATTCATCGATCAAAAACCCAGGGAAAAACCCGTGCAGAATTTCAGTTAAATCTTGTTTGTTTTTTTCAGTCGGGTTTAAAAATTTTTCCGACACTTTGGGACATACGCCATACATTAAAACTTCTAAGTTTTTTTCATTATCTGGCGGATGTACGTTTGGGCTAGATTCAAACAAATACAGATGATGATCGTCCTTGTTTCCGAACCTTAAACCATAACCCTCTGGAAACATTAATTTTAACTTTTTAAAATCGTCTAAAACAAAACTTCTCTGGTATTCGGGAAAATACTCATTTTTTCGTTCGTAAAAAATATGGTCAATATTTTGATAACCAAGTTGGTCTAACATCAGCTCACAAGATTTAACCAATTCTGTGCGGCCGCAGGTTATCATCAAAATTTTATGGTCCCAGACAAAAAGGCTGGATTCGGATAAAAGAAAAGATTTGCAGGTTGGAGTGCTTTGGCTTTGAACAATTTCGGCGCCACAGGCTGAAACTAAAACTTTCCAAAATTCATCAGGGTAACTTAATAAATTTGATTGATACGAATAAATTTCAAGCTTTTTTTCAGGCCCTTCAAAAAACAATTCCTCAAACCCCCAGTTACAATTTTTCTTTAAGCTTTTGGGCTCAATTAAAACGTTGAAGTAAAATATCACCGGATTAGATAGTATTTACGCCTTTGACTCAAGTTACATCTTTGAAAAGACGCACCTAGTATAAATTTTAAGCAAAGTTATCACTCAAACATTTGAACATTTTTTCACAAATCCACTTTTTTTGTCTAAGGTTCGATACCTTTCGTTTGAATGCAATTTTTTGCTTAAAAACGTCTTTTTCACTCTGGTGAAATTCGAAACTAAATGATTCCAAATCTGAATCTACCAATTTAAGAAAGGGAAACTTTAGATTTTTGAATTCGGTGTTGCTGTAAAAAATTTTTGGAAAATTAAAGCCAGAATCTTTTTTAGATAGCTCATTTTGAAGCCCTTCCAATCGATGAAACAACTCTCCACCCGTGAGCTCATCTTGGACATACAGTAAAGAATAATTTTTGAAATTGGATTTGAAAAACTTTTGCATCGGATCGTCTGAGTTCTTGAAGTGAAGATGTTCTTTAAGTGAGGTTTCAATTTCCGTGAATTCCGGAATCTGATTTATCGTCAGCTCGATTGGAACCCAAACTTTCAGTTCCACAATTGGTGGGGACGCTCGGTAACCTATAGTGAGTTGGTTGTGTGTCGACAGTAAGGGCTCGACAACGTGAGCCAGTTCGGATTCTGCCAAATCGATAAAAGACCATGAGTGTAAATTAGTATTTTTTTGAGGACCGATTCGTATCAATACATCTTTTAAGTGATCTTCCCAAATTTTTTGGATTTCGAAGGGAGGTCCCGGTAAAAACCAAAAGACGGTGGATTTTTGATTTTTAGTTATCTGTATCGAAAACCCAGAAGCCGTACCTGCATGATTTACAAAAGTGGTAGCCCCTTGAGGGAAATACGCTTGCCACTTGTGGCCTTCCCTTGGCAGAACTTCAAGGGTTTTTAAACGATATTGAATTCTTTCCCATTCTGTTTCGTCAAATTGCAATTCCAAGTTTGCCCAATCAGCAACTATTTTTCGGCTAAGATCATCGGTCGTGGGCCCTAAGCCACCAGTCACAATAACTAAATCGGCTTCCTCGTGGCTTAAAATTAAGGATTGCAGAATTCTTTCTTTATTATCGTCGACAGCAATATGTCTTTGAACTTCAAAATTACAGCTCACAAGCTTTTGCGCAATCCATGAGGAGTTGGTATTTACAATCTGCCCACTTGTGACTTCAGTGCCAGTCGCGATAATGTTAGCAATTCTCATTTTTCAATACCCAATTTGTGATGAAGTTTCTTAATCCTATGCTAGAATAAAAATCGTTGTCAGTTAATTAAAATTGATTCGGCAGCTAATAAGACATTCATATCGAACAGTGACTGACTTTAGCAAGGTGATCATGAAAAAAATAAAAACTGGTTTATTAGAAAGAAGTTTAGCTATGGCCAAACTTTCTCTTAAATCTGGCGCCTTGGCGGCTAAGCAGCTCATTAACACAGACAAAGAAGAATACCTTATTCAGCAAATGAAGCTTTTGTCTGAAGAGCTTGGCGAACTTAAAGGCAGCCTCATGAAAGTTGGACAGACGATTTCCATGTATGGCGAACACTTTCTGCCACCAAAAGCTAATGAATATCTTAAAAACTTGCAGTCAGATTCGCCAAAACTTGATTGGGATGATATTAAAAGTTTTCTCGAATTAGAAATCGGCCAAGAAAAGCTTGCAAATTTGGACATCAATAAAGAAGCTATCGCGGCTGCTTCCTTGGGACAAGTTCATAAAGCCGTCGACAAAAGAACTCAAAAAGTTTACGCCATAAAAATTCAATACCCTGGTGTTGAAAAATCCATTCGCAGTGACTTAAGAGCTTTAAAATCTATTTTTAGCATTGCTCAAATTATTCCAAGCAGTCCTAGAACTGATCAGTTTTTTGAAGAAATTGAAACAATGTTAATTCAAGAAACAAATTACGAACTTGAAAAGGTTTGGACTCAACAGATTTTTAAAAAATTAAAAAATGATTCTCGATTTGTGGTCCCGGAAGTTTTTGAAGAGTTCAGCTCACGTCACGTGCTTACAACTTCATTCGAAGAAGGAGTTAAAGTAGATTCTTTAGATGTCCAAAAGCTTTCTCAAGGAAGAAAAAACGATTTGGCATTGAATTTTTTAGATCTTTATTACAAGGAACTTTTTGATTTTAAACTTGTCCAAACAGATCCACATTTAGGTAACTATCGCATTAGACTAAATTCTTCAGGCAAAGATCAAATTGTACTTTTTGACTTTGGAGCCATGAGAGAAGTTCCAGACCATTTCGGAGTTCCATTCAAAAAGTTAATTAAAGCTGCTGCAGATAAAGATAAGGATAAAATTTTTGAATGTGCGTACAAGATGAAGTACCTATTTGAAGATGACCCAGAATCCTTAAAAGAAATTTATTACACTTTGTGCTGCATGATTGGCGAACCTTTTGCCGAGAATCCTGAAAACTCATTTACCGATAAAGATGGCAACTACGACTGGAAAAATACAGATCTTCCAAAACGAGTTGCAGTTATGGGCACTGAGATTATTAAAAACCATAAGATACGTGTACCGCCTAGGGAGTCCATATTTTTAGACAGAAAACTTGGTGGGGCCTTTATTTTCGCTAGCGTTGTGGGTTTAAATGGAAAAGCTAGAGCTGGATTGATGAAATATTTTACTTCTGAATTTAATTAATAGTTCGCACTTGGGTCAGGTAAAATGAAGTCACTTGTAAGTTGTATAAATTTATTTTTCAAGAAGTCGAAAACTCCATCCGCTTTAGAAATAAGGGGGCTTCTTGTTTTAGAGCTTACGGGTTCAAAACACGACAAATCAATAAAGCAAATTAAAAGAAAAGAATTCAATCCTGACAAATATCAATTGTTCGAAGACTGGTTAGACATCCAAGACGAATTTGACTCTGAAGATATCTTATCTGAAAAAAAAGAATTCGAAGAGCTTTTAAAAAAAGAGCTTAAATTAAAAGGCCATTTGTTTTTGCCGGAATTAGGACTTTTTTACCTCGATAAAGGGGAAGAAAAAAAGGGAATCAATCCAAAAAATGGTCTTCCGATGATGATGCCAGCGCGACATTCCCTTTTCTTTTTCTTACAGACTAATTCCGAGATTGCATCTGAACTTAATTTTGTTCCACCACTTCCGATGGATGAAGGCGCAGATTACGAAAAACTTATGGCTGAGTATTTTAAGTACTAAAAAGCAAATAATCACGTTGGTCTAGGTTTCATAAAAATTTATCAATAAAAATTAATTAATTTTGTATTTAACTTATCTTAAAATGATAAAAGCTTAGACTTTTATTTTTTTAGTTATTACATTATTTGTAACAACTTAAACAAATCGTATAAGTGGGGAATTACCAAATGAAAAGTATTTTTTTACACTTATCACAATTTTTAGTTTTACATCTTTTGCACAAGTTCTTAATCTAAAACCCGGCCTGTACCAAATAACTTCGAAAATTACCGTTGATGGAAAAGTCATGGATTACAGTGCCGACATGAAAAAAGCGATGGCCGAGCAAGCTAAAGCCATGACTCCTGAAATGATAAAACAAATGAAGAGCATGAACATACAAATGCCTGCAATGCCTGATCCAAATAATATTCAAACATGCATTACAGCCAAAGATTTAACCCCAGAATCAATTTCAAAAACTAAAAATGAAAAATCATGTAAATATAAGACGGTCAATCATAGCTCTAAAGAAATAAACATATCGTTTACATGTGCAGACGGAACCGATGCTACAAGTGTTACAAAGATTTTGAATGATAAACAATACTCATCTCGCACGGTGACTAAAAATATGAAAGCCAAAAAAGATCAAGTCACAGAAATGAACTCTGAAGGAAAGTGGATTTCAAGCACGTGCACTAAAGAGAGTATTAACCAATCTAAGGGTATATTTAATTAGAAAGTGACTATTTCACTTTTGGTAATTCAGTCCACCCCGACACATATCGGGGGGACTTTAAGTTTTGATTCATGCGCCATGTTTTTTTCGGTGTCATGCTTACACCAAACTTAATTGTTTCTTGACCCGATTTTTTGTTGATCAAGTCGATAGACTTCATAAGATTTAAATCTTTAACGCTATCTGCTCTCTCGAACAGACTTAATTGATTTTGTTCTGAGGGGGCTATTCCACTAAGGATGACCCCTGCTTTTTTATACTCGTATCCTTTTACAAAAATACGCGACAATATATTTAAAGCCGAATCTATAATTTTACGACTGTCGCTGGTCGACATATCTAAAATAAATTCATCCGATCCGTAGTACTGCTGAGAATCTTTAAAACGATTCGTTCGAATCATCACACGGACTGACCTACAAATCGAATTCTGGCGCCTGAGTTTTTCTGTAGCATTTGATGCATGATGAGACACCGCAGCTTTTAATTCATCCAAAGTCTTTACTGTTCCACCAAAACTACGACTACACATTATTTGTTTTTTATTTTTGGAGGTTTGATTTAATTCAAATTTTAAAATGCCCTGCAATTCCCACTTACGAAAAATCTCGACTTTCGAAAAAAGTTTTAATAGATGTTTTTCATTTGAATAATCTCTTAAATCTTTTGCAGTTTTTATTCCTAAAACTCTTAGCCTTGGAGCTAAGGCTCGCCCAATGCCCCAGATCTCGTCGATTTCAAATTCTGAAAGCACCTGATCTCGGACATTGGTGTCCATCAGACTTAGTATACCTTGTCGGACCTATGCCAATACTTACAGGGATCCCGGTATTTTGCTCCACGGTGGATTTAATATGAACTGCGTAGTCTTCTAAGGTTGGAAATCTTTGGGTTGGGGAAAATCCTTTAAGATTTAAAAAGGCTTCATCAACTGAGTAAACCTCCATTTCATCTGAGAATTCTGCAAGGGTATTCATGACTCGATCAGAAATATTCGTATACAAAGCAAAGTTTGAAGAAAAGACGGAAGCTTTATTTTTCACACAAATATCTTTATATTGAAAGTATGGAGCACCCATTGGAACACCCAAAGCTTTTAGCTCCTTCGATCTGGAAACAAAACACCCATCATTATTGGATAAAACCCCAACGGGTTTAAATTGCAGATCGGGCCTAAAGAGACGCTCACAGCTGCAAAAAAAAGAGTTGCAGTCGACAAGCATGATGATGTCAGACATAAGGTGCCGGCTTCATATAAACTCTCGAACTGTAGATCGAACCACACCAAAAATAGTTAGCTCGGACTGCGAATCAATTTTTATTTCTGAATATTTAAAGTTCTCGGATTGTAAAAAAATTTGTCCTGTTCGATGAATTAGCCGCTTGCAAAACATTTCACTTCCCATGGAAGCTACGATGATATGTTGGTTTGAGGCTTTAACAGATCTATCTACAACTAAGATATCACCCGGCATAATTAGCGGAGACATGTAGTCCCCTTCAGCTTCAAAAAAAAAAGTAGATGCTCTATTTTTAATGAATCTCAAATCTAAAGATTGATATTTTTCTATGTGATCTTCACTTATTCCAAACAAACCCGCGGATGACTTTTCCATATATCAAAATATAACTTACACTAAACTTACACGCAAGATGCTAGTCCGAAATTCTCTTCGAAAGTCAGGTTTTAAGCGTCTCCGTTAGTGTGTTTGATTTCAGCAAAGACATGTCCAGGTTGGAATTCCGAAAAGGAACCTGGCACCTTTTGAGAAAGATGCTGCGCTGTGACCAGCATTCGGAACCTGGCACCTTTTTTAGTTGGTTTTTTCTTTGATCTTTTTGTTGAAGAATTTCTTTTGGAATTCGATGACTTTTTTATAATCGCGTTCAGATTTTAGGTTCGATTTCAGTTTATCTAAAAATTCGGATTCAATTTCCCGCATTTTTGCGATGCCTTGTTCAATAAATTTACCATTAATTTTTTGAGATTGATCAACAAGTTCTTTGATCATATTTGCTTCTTGAGAAATGAATGGAACCAAAGCATTTTCGCTTAAACTTAATTTATCAGTAAAAAATGTCTGAAGTTCCAAAATCCAGTCTTCACGATACTCTTTTTCTAGACTGATTTCTGCGTAGCCTTCAGTGTATAAAACTCTGTCAGTGTATGTTTCTTTAAATTCGCTAGATTTTTTAGGACTAAAGTGTTCGAACAAGGCTTTCTTGGACTCTTCGTCCATCTTTTTTATTCTTTCTTTTGTTTCTTCTTTAGAAACAGAAGCAACTTCCCTTGTTTTTTCTTTTATTTTATCTTTAAAAAACGGAACTGCAAAAAAAAGAACAACTATCGAAAGAGTCACACCCGGCACAGTGTATCTCCAATAATTTTTATTTTTTTGCTGCTGCTGCTTAACCTGATCGTCGAGCAAAGCATACATCTCGGCATCATTATCTATAATTTCGCTTAACATCGAGGAATTCACAGCCGCATCTAAGGACGACTTTACTCTTGATGTGTAATCTTCGGAATCTTCTTTTAAATATAACTTTAATTTTGAATATAAAAGGACATTTAACTCTGCTTTTAAAACCTCTGCACTTTTTCGAATTCGTCTTTTTTCGAACTCAACAAAATCCTTTTTCTTCTCTTCCATAACCTCTACGGATTTGGCCTTAATTTTTTCAGCTTCAACTTCGGCTTGTTTAATTAAACGCTGATGCTCAGTTTGAGCACGATCTCGAAGATCATCAGCGCGTTGCTGCGATTCTTTAAGGATTTTCTCGGCTTTGGCTTCTGCTTTGATTAAAGCTTCATCTGTAATGCGCTTAGATTCAGTTTCAACTTTTTTAAGTTCCGAGTTAGCTTTTTCAAGAATCTCTTGAGATTGGGTCTTTGCATGTGTCAACATTGTGTTTTCTTTCTCGGCTAAATCAAGTTTGGCCTTCTGAATCAAAGCGATTTGTTCAGACTGAGCTTTCGCTTTCGCCTGAGAAATTATCAAATCCGCTTCATCGTTCGCTTTTTGCACTTTTCGGACGGATTCTTTTTCTAAATCCTGAAGCTTGTTTTTTATGTCAGAAAGCTCATGTATCGTAGCCTGCTTTTTCTTTTCAGTATCTTCAATCTCTAAATTGAGAGCTGTTTTTCGGTTTTGAAAGTCTTCAAATTCTTTTTGTAATTTCTGTATATTATCTTTTTCTAAATCAATTTGAACTTTTTGTTTAGTATTTTCAGTGACTAAACTCATCTGCAAATCTTTTAGTGCTTTAAGATCCGTATTCACATTTTGTATTTCTGCTAGCACGGTTTTAAAGGCTTCGTTTTTAGCATCTAAATCTTTTTGTAAGCTATTAAATTTATCATTTAAGGCGTTATAATCTTTTTGCTTAACTTCAATATCCAAAACCTCTGATTGAAGTTTTGATTTTCTTTCAGTCAATTTTTGGATTTCCGATTCAAATTTTTCATTTTCAGCACTTAAGGCTCTATTTTTACTCTCTGAATCTTGTACAAGTGTTTTAATATAATCTTTTTCTTTATTAATTTTTTCTAAATTTTGATTAGATAACGAGACTTGCGCCTCAATATCTTTCTGATTTTCAACAAGATTATTTTTCTTAGCCTCTAAAGACTTAATGCTAAGTTCTAAGTTCGTGTTTTTTTCGTCAAGCTCAATATATTCTGTATTTTTTAGCTCTAATGATTTTAAGTTATCTCTACAAGTTTTGATAATTTCGTTGACTCGATCTAGCTCTACCTTTTTATCTTCAATGTTTCTTAAAATATCTGTAAGTTCAGTTTGTTCTTTGACATTTTTGGATTGCTCTACAGCATCTGCCAACAATTTATCAGCACTAACTCTGGATTGCAGAACAAGGTCTTCGGATTTATTTTTTGAATCCGCCAAAAATTTTTCAGCTTCGATTTTTGCGTCTTCTAAGATTTTGTCCGCACGTTTTTCCGCACGCTCAATGATTTCGGTTTTTAGAATTTCAACCTGATTCATGATTTCTTTATAATCTTTCTCAGCTTTTTTAGGAGCTGGATCATCTAGGGATAATGGATCTTTATTAAAAACTTGTTTTAAGTCATTCTTAATTTCACTAACGGAAACTGGCTTTTCTACGGCTTCAACTTCAAATTCTGCATATATTTTTAAAACAACATCTTCATGCTTTCCTAATGCGAACCTTTTATCATCCGAGTACTCGACGGGTTTTCCTGGCTGTAATTGATTTCCGTCAAAAAAACATCCATTTGTCGATTTTAAATCTTCTATGAAAATTTGAGTCCCCAAAATATTTACTTTCATGTGTTGGCGACTTAAATTTTTAGAATCAATATGGATATTACATTCAGAAGATCTTCCGACAATAAAACTATCAGAAGTCACGAACTCCGTTCGCGACTTTCCTTCAAATTCTATCTCAACTCTGTATCTACTGAACTTTTTCATATCCCTTCACTTTGTATATCAAATATTACGAAGCTTCTTTTCTTAATTTAGCTGCTAACACTAACTCTTCGTTAACTGCCTGCTGAGCTAGAACTTCTTCAGGCGTTCTGTGTTCGTCGAATTCAATTAAATTTGTTGGAAAGTCATTGTTTGCACTTAAATGCCAAACTGTATCCAGGGCCGATTCCATTCTTTCAACTGCAGAAACAAACAGTTTTTCAGGTGACAAACTTGCATTAAAAAGTGAAAGAAAAACAGAAAGCCCAATTCCAATTAACGACGAACTCATAGAAAAAGCGATTTTCACTAAAAACTGATCCATAACTAATTTTGAAGCATCTATATCACCGATATCCATGTTTCCTAGTAAAGGTAAACTTTCCATAATCCCCATGAATGTTCCAAAAACACCTGATACGATGAAAATGCCTGGCAAAATATTAATGATGTCATTTACTGTTGATGCAGGAATAACTCCAAAAATATTACTAAAGCATGGATTCTTCGAAAATATTTTTTTCGTAGTTGAAAGCAGTCTAGGGTGATTAGCTTCGTTATATCTTAAATGTTTTAAGTGTTTTAAAAAGTCTTCGACCAATATCGCTGAACCTTGCTTGATTAAAAAAACTCTATCTGCAAAGGTCATTACGAAATCCGGTTTACGTCTTTTCATAATAAATCTTACTTTGAATAAGTCATAAAACGTTTTTTCTAACAACTTTTTACAAACGATATAAAAAGAAACCGTGGCTTTGACATCGCGTTCTTTAAGATAAATATCGACGCGCTTTTCAAACTCTTTAGCGAACCATTCTTCACGTTTGACTGTGTAATAGATGATGATTCTAAAAACTATGCCAGTGAAAAATAGAAACATCATTGTTGGCACTTGCCACTCATGTGTTATTGCTATTAAAGCATCCATAAATGTAAATACTGCTTTTTGCGCTTCCATGACTTATTCCCCTTAAGGCTGCATATTAAACTTAATCGTAACTCTTTGTGATTTTTTACAATCATACTTCTTACAGTACTGTGCCTGTGTCATGTTTACCGCATCTTGAGGATTTTCTCCCTCGGCTAAAAAACTTCGACCAGTCACTTTAACTATTGGTAATATTTCTTTTTGGTATTTATATTGCATCTTATTCGTATCAAATACGTATTCAAATATTGATTTCGCTCTATAATAACTTAAGTCTAAGTTATAATTTATTGCTTCTTTATTATCCGCTTTTAAACTTTTTGGATCGACGTACTTACCTTTATATGTCGGCGAAGCGAATCCAACGATTTCTATTGAACTAATTTTTTCGGCGGTTTCTGGATCTGAAAGTAAACTTTGAGAATAAGTAGGCATAAATTTTCTTAAAATTTGTTCCATTCCAGGCTTTAAACCAGCCTTACCTGATTCAAAGTATTCTTCACCAAAAGAAATAACAACATCTCCAGTTTTACCATCTACAGATGCATCTATGCCTGCATTTTTTAAATTATTTGCGATCTTTCTAATGATCTTATTTTTTGCGTCAGCCATTTCTTTAAGACGAGCAACATCACGACTTAGATTCTGGTTAGATCCTTCAAGTCTTTGCGCTTTCTGTGAAAGTTCATTTTTAGCCAGTAATGTTTTATCTAAGTCCCCTTGTATTCTTTCGGCTTGGGCTTCCATTCCAGCTATTTCAGATGCAAGCTCGGCTTGTCTAGCTGCAGCTTCTTTTCTAAACTGAGCTAACTTTTGAGCCTTTTCTTGCGCTGACAGTCTTTGCTTTTGCACTTCAGAATCGAATTCTGCTTTTTCCTGTTTTAACTGCGCCTCATACTGAGCGTTCAAATCATCAATGTTCTTTTTAAATTGATTTTTTTCTTCAACTAAAGCTGTAAGCCTCTGACTTTGAGACTCTAAACGCTCTTGAGCTTGACCCAATTGTTGCTTCGATTGATCCAAGACTTTAGAAATCTTTTGAATTTCTTGTTTAGTTCTTTGGTTTATAGCCACTAACTCTGAAACCTGAATTTCGTTTTGCTCTTTCAGCTCGACTATACTTTGTTCCATCTTTTCTTTTGTGATCTTATTCGTCATATAGGAATTTTTAAGCTGAGTGATTTTCAACTGAAGTTTTGTATTCATACGCTGAATGTCTTTTTCACTTTCAGCAAGTGCAGTTTCTTTTTCGCTAATATTTTCTTTCAACTGAACAATTTGTTTTTTATTATCTTTAATCTCAACATCTTTTTTAACAATTGTTTTATCTTTTCTTTTGATACGTGCACTTGAAATCATATTATTATTAATTATGTTACGAACCATTTGTTGATACTCGTTA
Organism: Bdellovibrionales bacterium; assembly: GCA_031412575.1. Taxonomy (GTDB): domain Bacteria; phylum Bdellovibrionota; class Bdellovibrionia; order Bdellovibrionales; family UBA1609; genus JAMLIO01. The sequence goes on along the minus strand of JANODG010000016.1, from coordinate 17,157 downwards.
AGTGCCTTTTCTTTTTCCTCATTTTCTTGAGCAGCTTGTCGTAACTTATCTTTCTCGTCTTTAGCTTCCTCTTTAAGAAGAACAAGCTTATCCATTAACTTCTCGTAGCCGGCTTGCTCGCTTTCGCTTGCGCCTGTCTCTAAATAATCTTCTTTCAAGGTATTATAGACTTTTATTTGTTGTTGAAGATCATCTCTTTCTCGAGTTACTTGCTTGAACTCTAATTCCTGTTTTATTCCTTGAGAACCACTTCTTAAATTCGCAATGATGAATAAAAACAAAAATACAACGGACAATGTCATAAATAAATCTGAATAACTAGCCCAATAAGAAGCTTCGTCATGACCTTTGATTTTATCGTACTCAAAACCCATAGAAATAATCCTTTTTCATAAAACTAATCGGAGGGATATTGTCATTACTGAACTAGATCAAAGTCTTAAATTTAAGTAAATAAGTAGTGCAAATTCACAGAATAAAACTTGCCTGTCGTATTATCCCTCACACTTAAGGTTTTACTTTAAGGTATTTTTTTCTAACTTAAATCTAACATGACAGAACATTACAAATTCATATTTACTGGTTTCGAACAATTTGATTTAAAAAATTCAAAAGGTAAATCTAATGGATCTAATCAAGCCAATCTTGAATTATGAACAAAACTTGAAAGGAATGAATAATTCTTTAGATTTCGTACCTAAGACATTAGTTATTAAAAAATATTCTTTCTGGAAATTACTTTCAAGCTATTGGCATTTAATAATCGAAGAACAGTCTTGGATTTTATTGTTTACTTTATTTAGACTTGTTTTAAACACCTTCGGCCCATTTTTAATTTATCGTTATTTTTGCGATTTTAATTTTTTCACATCCTTTTTTGCAGCTTTAATCACAGGATTAGTATCAGCAGCATTTCAATTTTATAATGAAAAGTACATCAATTGGTTAAATAGAAATCCGTATAAGCTTTTGCAGTGTTTGAAATGGTATTCGGTTGAGATTTTATTTTTATCTCTACCATATGTCTTTGTTTTTATACCTCTAAACATAAAACTAAATTCAGCATCTTGGATTTTAGAATTTAAAACGATTTTAATCACAGCTATTTTTGCTTTGATATCCCAAGGCATATGGGACCTAGCTTTGGCATATCAAAAAAATTTGAACTCCAAATTTAATTACTTTGACCCTTCAAAAGCGAAAGTCGTATTTAATTTTAGATTTTTGATGGTTTCTTTTTTATCTGTTTTATTTTCTATGATTAAAATAACCTCCCCAGCCCTTGGGAAAGTTTTATTCATACTATTTATGATCAGTGGGGTAATTTACTACCTTTACTTGTGGTTAGATAAACGGCTTACAGAAATCGCGACGACTACTCTGCAGTAATTAAATGCATAGATTTAGAAAGATCACGTGCAATATTTTTCTGGTGGGCTTCCAGTGTCCCGCCTCCAATTTCAAGCAGTTTTGAATCTCTCCACAATCTTTCCACAACGTATTCTGAAACATAGCCATAACCGCCTAGAACTTGAATTGCCCGGTCAGCGATATTTTTCGCAGCTGTGGTTACAAATAGTTTAACACCATCGGAATCAGCTCGTTCCCCAGATCCTGAAACTTTAAGTCGTCCGGCCGTATGATAAACATAAGCGCGTGCAGCCCTGTACTCAGCGAAACTTTCCGAAATGAACTTTTGGATTTGTCCAAAATGACTTATAGGTTTACCGAAAGCATGGCGTTCATCGGCGTACTTCACCATGATCTCCAATGATCTACGGGCTAGCCCTAAACTCATTGCCGCTAAAGTTAAGCGTTCAATCTCTAGATTCTTCATCATATGAGTGATCGAATCACCTTCGTGTCCAATCAGCCATTTTTTTGGAACTTTACAGTTTTCAAATACAAGCTCTGCTGTGTTCGAAGCACGCATTCCTAACTTGCCAGTTATTTTTTGTCCTACAGAAAATCCAGCCATATCTTTTAAAACCATAAAGGTCGAAATTTGAGGCTTAGTTCCTTTGGTTCCTGTTTTTGCGTAAACCAAAACCCCATCACAGGCCGTCCCATTATCATCAACACACCCGTTTGTGATCCACATCTTACGCCCGTTTAAAACATAATGGTCACCCTCTAAAGTCGCCGTCATAGACATGCCCATAACATCTGTTCCTGCGTCGGGTTCTGACATTCCCATGGCCCCTACAAATTGCCCATTACACATTTGCGGCAGTAAAAGTTTTTTTTGCTCTTCACTCGCGTTAACATAAAAGTTATTTACACACAGCATGGAATGCGCAAGATAAGCTAAACAAAATCCTGGATCAGAATACGAAAGTTCTTCGTGAACTATTACGGCAGCTGTCGCATCTTGGCCCGACCCGCCGAAATCTTCGCTGACCGTTATCCCCAGTAAACCCAGATCACCAAGCTCTCGAAATAGTTCGACATTAAACTTTTCAACCTTATCGTGGTGCTCGGCCTGAGGTTCAACTTTTTCTTTTGTGAAATTTTGAACCATGTCTCTAAGCATTTGATGCTCTTCAGTTGGTGTAAAAAGTTTATATTCCATGTGTGCTCCTATTTTTGAGTGCGTAATCATCCTGTAACTAAAACGTTCGGTTTATGTACAGAATGCTAACGCACACTAAACCTATGACAAAAACAAATCCTTTCGATAGTGTCACCGAATGCAAAAAGTCATTTATTTAGATCATAATGCCACAACTCCTGTGGATCAAAAAGTATTAGAGGTTATGCTACCTTATTTCATTACCCTCTACGGCAACCCGTCTGGAAATTCTCATTCTCAGTCTTGGATGACCGCGGGGGCGGTAAAAAATGCAAGAGCTCAAGTGGCTGAGCTTATACATGCTGACCCCTCAGAAATCATTTTTACCAGTGGTGCGACCGAATCTATCAATTTGGCTTTAAAAGGCGTGCTAAAGAAATCGACAAAATCCAAGCTAGTCACGAGTTCCATCGAACATGCGGCTGGCATTGAAGTCACAAAGTGGGCGCTCTCAAAGAAATTTGACGTGAAGATTTTAAACGTGAATACAAATGGCTTGGTGGATTTAGAAATTTTAGATAGCTATTTAAATGAATGTTCCAAAAATTTGTCCTCAGAAGGCGCTGATGATCATGGCCAATTGGACACACCTGCCGTATTGGTTTCATTGATATACGCCCATAATGAAATTGGAAGTCTTTATTCCATTGAAAAATTATCTGAACTGAAATCCAAATATAATTTCATTTTGCATCTTGATGCCACTCAAGCTCTTTTGACCGAAGAAATTAATGTTCACGCACACAAAATAGATTTGATGTCGTTTTCTGCCCATAAAATTTATGGTCCGAAAGGTGTAGGAGGATTGTTTTTGAACAAAAAAACGATTGGTCATCAGCTGGAACCATCTATCGACGGTGGAGGCCAAGAGTTTGGCTTAAGATCGGGAACTCTAAACGTTCCAGGAATCGTTGGTTTTGGCGAGGCCTGTAAAGTCGTGTCCCTTAAAAAAAGCCAAGATAAAATTCACTTTAAAAACCTAAGCGATTATTTTAAAACGCTTTTAGAGCAAAGTGACCTAAACGTTAAATTTAATGGTGATTTGTCCCAAAGGATATTTCAAAACCTTAGTATCACCCTGCCCGCTTCATTTGATTCAATTGAACTTGCCACTGTTTTTAACGGCTTTTGCATCAGTCAAGGCTCAGCCTGCGGATCTGGAAAAGTAGCGCCAAATCATACACTTGCGTCCATCGGCCTTACTGAAAGCGAAATTCAACGTACCCTTCGCATAGGCCTTGGAAGAAACACAACTGAGAACGATCTCAAATTATTTGTCCAACGCCTCGCGAGTGTTGTATAACAAAGGTATTCCTAAAAGGTGCCAGGTTCCTTTTAGGAAAGGAAAAAAGGAGTTTTTATGATTCAGGTTTCAGAAAAAGCAGTATCTCAAATTCAACATTTGAAATCATCTGAACAGCGTGGACAAGACGACTTCTTAAGAATATTCGTTAAAAAAGGCGGATGTTCTGGATTTTCTTATAAAATGGATTTTGATCAGATTTTAAAAGATAATGATAAGAATTTTGAAATCAACGGAATCAAAGTTGTCGTAGATAAAGAAAGTCTACTTTATCTTATTGGTATGACCCTTGATTTTGAAGGTGGCTTAAATGGGCAAGGATTTGTCTTTTCTAATCCGAATGCTACAAAAACTTGTGGCTGTGGTTCAAGCTTCGCCGTCTAAATTATTACAATCTCAAATACTTTAATACCCTTGGAATTACCAGAATCGAATTGAAACTTAATAGTTTCTTAAGAAATTCGAAAATATTGTAAATAGATTTACATTTAAACCTCAATTGCATTTTAATTATATCATTATTAGACATGCACTTCTTTTCTGTTCAGTTTTAAAATTAGAGGTCCGAAAGAATATTTGCAAATAATTTTAAAAATTTAGTTCGGGGGAATTATGAGTCAGTTTCAAGAAGAATTATTAAAAATCCAAAAGATATATCAGGAACGTATCCAAGAATCTATTTCTTTAGGTAGAGTTGATGATATTCATAACATTGTTGCCGAGATGGAAACAGAAATGAATAAGATCACGGCTTTAATCAGCCAAGCTACGAATCAAAAAATTAATGCAACGATGGGAACGGCTCCTAAAAGAGTTTTTGAAAATAAAATCACGAACTTAAATCTTGATAATATTGCTTATGCCGCAGACTTAAATTTCTTCAAAGAATTACCAGAAAGACAAGATTATTTGACGGCTATCGATCAAGCTAACAAAGATAATGCTCATTATAATGCACGTAGATCTTTATTAACTACGGCTATGCGATTAACAGAAAATGTATCTAAACATTTCTTCCAAATAGTAGACAGATGTCGCGAAACCTTGAATTTCAATGCTCCGATGGAAATTTTTGTGGTTCAAGATAGTCACTTTAATGCCGCCGTTATGCCAATGATTGATGACCGCGTAATAATATTTTTAACGTCATCCTTAGTCGAAAAATTTTCTGACGACGAAATTGCTTTCGTGCTTGGCCATGAAATGGGTCATGCGATGTTTGGACATGTTAATGTTCCGGTAAATATCCTAATGGGCTATAGCCATCTGTTATCAGGCAGAGATTTGATCAAACTTAAAAGCTGGCAACGTGGGGCAGAACTTTCTGCCGACAGAGCTGGATTGTTATGTTCGCAAGATTACAATGCAGCTTGCTCTGCGTTCTTTAAATTGTCATCAGGGATTACCTCTGAGCAGTTTAAATTCAACGTTGAAGATTATATGGGTCAATACGCGGATTTAGAATTCTACTTAAAAAACACGGATTCTCAAAACGTGAATGAAGTTTATTCTTCACACCCTTTAAATCCAATTCGATTAAAAGCCTTGTCATTGTTCAAAAGCTCAGAAACCTATTCTGAAATCACGAAAAAAATAATTAATCACAAAATCACAAAAGAACATTTAGAAGCTGAGATTAAATCTTTTATGGACATCATGGAGCCAAACTACCTTGATGACGACAGCAAGGTTTCAGAAAGCATTAGAGAGTTTATGTTTTTATCAGGCTACATGATCGCAAGTGCAAACGGTGTACTTGAGGAGACTGAAATCAATCAAATCAGCTCGCTTGTGAATGACCCAAATGCAAAAGCCCGTCTTGCGGAATTAGAAAAACGTAATAAAAATGACATCATCCAGGATATATATAAAATTAGTGGAAAATTAATGTTCGATTTAAGCGCTATACAAAGAACAAATATCGCTCGTGATCTATTCGTGGTTGTAACTGCGGACGGAAGCATATCAACTACCGAAATAGATACCATGCACAACATTTGTAATGTTTTAGCGATATCACCTTATTTCATTGAAGACTTAATCCGAGTCAGCAACATCCCAGTGCAAACGGTAGCAACTGCTCCGGAAGTTCCTTCAGAGAACGCTGAGGCCATAGATCAACAATCGATCGATAGTGCTTTGGCTGAAATTGATGCTCTTCTAAAAGCCTCTTAAGACTCAAGATAAAGCTTTCTTAGGATTGCTTAAGCAATAATTCTTAAAAGGTGTTTCAGGTTGAAACACCTTTTTTTCTTGTCCAACAAAATTCTTCAGAAAGTATATGCATACAACTCATCAAATTATAAACAAATTAAAGGTGACAATTTAATGCACATGTATTGCTATATTATTAATATCACAAAGGAAGATATGAAATATAGTCAGAAAATACTACTTTTAACCTTCTGCTCGATGCTTTTTACTTTTAAGGCTCATAGCCAATGTGTAAATCGATGGGAAAACATTCGTGACTTGGCCCCTATTAAGGGAATAGATTTTAATAAAATATTCGCAAAAAAATCCTTGATGCTCAATGCTGAAGGTGGCGGTTACAGTCTGAGAGAAAGAAATGGAAGCATCTATGTTCAAAGTCCGGCTGGAAATTCAAATGTAAAAGTGTGTAAATTGCCCGGGAATAAATTAAAAGTAACAGCAACAGTTTTGGGGATTTCAAGGTCGGTAATCGTCGAAATCACTAAGGGAAAAAACGGAGTTATACATGCAGATGGTTATACTATTCCATTTAATGCCACTTATTAAATTTAAACTTGTGAATACACAAAAGATCGGGCGAACACTTTCTACATTACGGAAGACTTTGATTCTTATCACATTTCTAATTTTTAATTCTTTTTCTTTTGCTCAAACTCAAAATTTAAAATTCGAAGGAATTCCTGATTGGAAATTTGGCATCAAGCAAACAAAAGACAAGCTTTTCACCCATGATCATAAGAACTTTATCGGAACGCTAAGTAAAATCCGTGGAGATATCGCACCAACCTTATTTGTTTTTAGAGTCGACATAAATCAATTAAAGTCTAAAAAAATGTCTGTCCTTGGGTTTTTAAACTCAGAGCTAGTTGGTAAAGACCTTACGTTTTTAGAAGAAAAAGTATTATCAAAAAATTTGAAACTAAGAGCATACAAAAAAGACCAAGTGATTGTTTATGTTTACATCCATCTGAGTCCAAAATGTGTTTACTTTTTAACTCAGGATTCAACCGAAGATACTAAAATCGTAGATCTGAACGCTACTCAATTTGAGCTTTCTAAAATGTATATAGTCGATGATTTGTAATTTAATTTTCCGTGTTAAGACTTAAAAAAATTTAGTCATATATCAGATTAAGATTCAGTTTTTTTAACTTCGGCTTGAACGCTTGGTTGTTCCGAAGAAGCACCAACTGCATTTGGATTTCTGTTTTTATTTCGGCGACGATTTCTGTTACGTTTGGACTTGCTGCCCTCAGCACTTACTACACCGGCTGCATTTTGATTTTGAGCACCCTCACCAGTTGCATTCGGTCTTTGATTGTTTCTATTTTTTTGATTTTGTGAATTTTGTGGACCACGATTTTGCGGATCTCTTTGCGCATTATTAGACGGGCCTTTGTTCTGCGACCCCTGTTGTGATCTGTTTTGGTTTCTGTTCTGTGAATTTCGATTATTACTTTTCTGACTGTTTTGATCCGAGCCAATATCTACATTATAAAATGATTTGTTATCCAATTTAGCTTTCGGTTTATTTGATGACGGAGATCCATTAGATTCCTGACTTGGTTCTGACTTCAATAACTCAGCTTCATAAGCCATTTCTTCTTCAGTCAATTCCTCTAAAACGTTACCCATTCTTGCATGGGAATCTTCGCGCTCTTTGACGTAACGACCCTGCGGATTTTTTGTAGATTTATTTTGTTTTTCGTTTTGTTCAGATAAGTCAATTGTAACATCCCCAAAACATCGAAGCTGGCAAGATAAACGTCTTTGATCTACAAAGTAAGCGGTGCCTATCAGTTCTAATTCTTTAGGCTGAGGAGGCATCACATTATGCTCACCTTCTTTGATATAAATTCTGCATTCAGCGCAGGAAGGAATTCCCTTACACACTGACTGAATATGAATTTCGTTGGCTTGGGCTAGATCTAAAATTGATTGTCCTGGAGCTATATCCAATTCAATGTCTTGAGGCATAAATTTAACTTTCATAATATCACTTCTTTTTTAATGTGGAAAATTCCACATGTTTAAAAAATCCTACTCAACGATTAACTGTGCAAATTTTTTCTTTCCAACTTTGATCAAGAACTTTGATCCTGACTTCAAGACCATTTTTAGCTGAACATCAGTCACTTTTGAACCTTCAATCTCGACAGCATTACCCTGGATCATCCGCCTAGCTTCGCTGGTCGATGCCACCATTTCTATGTCTGCTAACAATTTACAAACCCAAACTTCGCCAGACGCATATTTTTTTTCAGGAACCTCATCAGGCAAACCACCTTGAGCGAAGATACGTTGAAACTCTTCGTAAGCTTGATTTGCTATGGATTCGCTGTAAAAACGTTTCACAATAAAAAATGCTAATTCTTCTTTGAATTTTTTAGGATGAAGTTTGCCAGAATCAATATCTTGTTTTTTCTGAGCAAGTTCTTTCGGTTTTATTTCTGTCAGAAGTTCCCAATATCTGAACATCATTACGTCCGATATACTCATTATTTTCCCAAATATATCTTTTGGTGAGTCTTCAACCGCAATATAATTATCCAAACTTTTTGACATTTTTTGAACGCCATCGGTGCCTTCTAAAAGTGGAATAGTTAAGACGCACTGAGGTTCTACATTGTAGGATTTCTGAATGTCTCGCCCAACTAAAAGATTAAACCTTTGGTCTGTTCCACCTAATTCAACGTCACTTTTTAAAGCCACCGAATCGTAACCTTGCACTAGAGGATATAAAAATTCGTGCAGACTAATTGGTAGATTAGAATTGTAACGTTTTTCAAAATCGTCGCGTTCAAGCATTCTAGCCACAGTGTACTGACTAGAAAGTCGAATAAAATCAGCCGCTGTAAACGAAGAAAACCAACGATTGTTGTAATCAACTTCAGTTTTTGATTCATCTAGGATTTTAAAAACCTGAGAGGCATAAGTTGCAGCGTTGGCTTTAATTTCATCGACGGTTAATGGCGGACGAGTTTGATTTCTACCTGTGGGATCACCAATCATGGCTGTAAAATCCCCAATTAAAAAAATCACATGATGACCGAAATCCTGAAACTGCTTCATCTTGTTCATCAAAACTGTATGACCTAAATGAAGATCCGGCCGCGAAGGATCAAACCCCGCTTTAATGCGCAGTGGTTTTTTGTCTTTGTAGCTTTTTTCCAGCTTCTTAAGTAATTCAACTTCAGAAACCAGATCCACTGTTCCAAACTTTAATAAATCAAGTTGCTCTTTAGGCGTTGCAAAATTCATTGAATAAATACCTATTTAAAAATTTAATTACTATTTTTAAAAAACAAGGTTTGGGGGATTTGATCCCTCAAACCTGAATTTTAAAAAAGACCACTATCTTGCGTGCTCAATCGCTCTGACTTCTCTCATCACAGTGACTTTAATTTGTCCTGGATAATTCATCTCTTTTTCGATCTTACGAGCAATGTCTTTTGACAGCATTAAGGCTTGTTCATCAGTGACTTTACCACCATCGACAAGTACACGAACTTCTCGTCCCGCTTGCAGTGCAAATGTTCGTGTCACACCATCAAAACTATTTGCAATAGATTCTAAGTCTTCTAAACGTTTGATATAAGCATCTTGAGTGGCTTTTCTTGCACCTGGTCTTGCTCCAGAAATCGCATCAGCCGCAGTCACCAAATGAGACAATACGGTCATTGGTTTTTCGTCATCATGGTGAGAGCGTATAGCGTGACAGATAGCTTCTTTTTCACCGTGCTTTTTAGCAAAGTCGGCACCAATCACCGCGTGACTTCCTTCCACACTGTGATCAAGTGCTTTACCGATATCATGCATTAAACCCGCACGACGAGCGTCCATCACATTTTCATTCATCTGTTCAGCTAACAATCCACAAATCCAACCAACTTCAATAGCGTGAGTATAGTTATTCTGTGTATACGAAGTTCTGTATTTCAAACTTCCAATCAAATCTAAAATTTTTGGATTAACACCCGTGATTCCTAATTCATCACAAGCCTTTTCGCCGTCTTCACGAATTGATCTAAACATTTCTTTTTTAGCTTTATTTAAAGCTTGCTCAATACTTGAAGGATGAACTCGACCATCTTCAAATAAAGCTTCTAAAGTCTTTTTAGCCACTTCTCTTCGAACTGGGTCAAATCCAGAAATAACAACCGAATCTGGAACTTCATCTAAAAGTAAGTCGACTCCACATAAAGATTCAAAAGCACGAATGTTTCGTCCCTCTTTACCAATCACTTTTCCTTTCATCTCTTCGTTGGGTAAAGGAATCACACTTGTTGTTTTTTCTGCAGAGTATTCCCCGGCATATCTAGCAATTGCTAAACCAATAATTTTTTTCGATTGTCTTTCGGCTTTTTCCCGAGTTTCAACTTCTAAGTTTGCAAACTCTTTAGCGAATTCAACCTTGGCTTCTTCACGCATACTTTCTAGAAGCATTCTTTTGGCTTCATCTTTCGAAAGGGAGGAAACATTAGAAAGTTTTTCTGTAGCTTCTGAAATCTTAGTTTCTAATCTAGATTCGGCACCTTCAAGTTTCTGTTCAGCAACTTTAGTGATCTCTTCACGATTTTTTACAGCTCTTTCTTTAGCTTCTATACTTTGCATTAACCTTTGTTTTTCTTTTTCTAATTCTTTCTGTCTGTTTTTAAAATTTTCTTCAAGCTGTGTTAGCTTTACTTTTTCTTTTTGAATTTCGTCTTCTGCATTTCGGCGTAAACGTTTTTCAAAATCTTTAGCTCTGATTTTAGCTTCGCGTTCAATCTTAGCAGCTTCACTTGCTGCACGTTGTTCGATTCTTGAAGCTTCAAGCTCGGCGTTTCTTTTAAGTTTGTTATCAATTATTCCTTTAATCACAAGCGTGAGCACAATGCCGATACTAAAGCATGATGTGGCCAACAATATTACTAATCCGCTTTCCATTTAATTCCTCTCTCTTTTAATTTTGTGTTTAGTGTACATAAGTCATCCTTAACTTAACGTGTGTTTCTTAATGCAGAACTTCATCCTGAAGCTCTACTTTCGTTGTCAATTTCAAGGACCGCAGAAGATGTCCATGAAATCATGGGTTGATATAAAAATTTTTCTGTAACTATAAAATCCATCGCCATATCCCATTCATCTTTAGGAATGGACGCTGGAATGAAAAAATGACTCCAAGTCAGACCTACTTTTAGGCCTGAATATTCTTTTAAATATTTATCGTAATAAGATTTGCCTCGCCCCAAACGAAGACCTCTGTGGTCAAAAGCTAAGCCCGGAATGATTAAACCCGAGATTTGCTCTTTTGAAATCACTTCACCAGTTATTGGTTCTAAAACGCCAAGGGCGCTTGATCGAAAATCGTTATTTTTAAATTGAGGGTTTTCTATTTGCTCAGAACTTTTTGACTTATAAAAAATAAGGCCCTGATCCGTGACCTTGGGATAGGCAAGCGTCAGACCTAAATCTTTTGCTGATATGTAATCCACTTTAGGTTCATTTTGAATCGAATTAAATACACCCCAAATCTGACCAGGTTGGGAGTATGACTTCAGAAAATCTAACAAAAAGCTGGGTTGAAATGTTTGATCCGAAAGATCAACAGACTTTGCCCACTGTCTTAATAAGGACTTACTATTTAATTTATCTTTAAAACTATCATTCCACTTTTGCATTTCTATAACTCAACTCATATTTATATCCGTCTAAAAAATTTTAGACTTCGTCAATTACGACTTCTTTATAAATTAAGTGAGGACTGGAATTCTTTTTTGAGTTCAAGAGCTTCTTTCTCTAAATCCTGTATGTAGTCTAATGATTGATTTTTAAGATCATGAATTTGCCCAGCTAAATCAAGGCAAACCAATATCAAAGATTGTTTTAAGGATAAATTTGAGGAAGCTTTGTGAATTTTTAAAACTTGAGCATCAATATATGATGCTAATTTTTGAACTCTTTCTTCGGGCTCATCAGATCGCAGCCGTAATTGCTCACCGGCAATTTTTATTTCGTATAAATGAGATACGTGTTGGCTGTTCATTTTTTCTGCCCTAATTCCTGTCACACTTTTTACTAACATTACTTAAATTACTTCTTAACCTAAAACCATGAAATCACTCAAGGTTTTAAAAAATTATAACACATTTATCGACAACTTGAATACTTAGGTTGACTATTTTCACGGCAAATCGATTTTATGTCCCTAGATCTAGTTATTTGACCCCACTTATGTCTCAGAAATACACAATCCCAAAAGGTGCCAGGTTACTTTTGGGAATTCCGAAAAGGAACCTGGCACCTTTTGGTTAGATGAGGGAGTCGACGAATTCAAGGCTATTGAAGGGGCGAAGGTCTTCGGCTTTTTCGCCCACACCGATGAAGCGGATGGGAACTTTGAGTTCATTGGCAACGGCTAAGGCCATTCCACCTTTGGCAGTGCCATCGAGTTTGGTAAGGATGACGCCGCTTAAGTTTAAAATTCTGTGGAAATTTTGGGCTTGGAACAAGGCATTTTGGCCAGAGTTTGCATCTAATACGATCCATGTATGGTGGGGCGCTTCAGTGTTTATCTTCGACAACACTCGTTTTACTTTTTCTAATTCAGCCATCAAATTGTCTTGAGTGTGAAGACGACCGGCAGTGTCTATGATGCAGATGTCAAAACCGCCGCTTTCTGCTTTTTTTAAGGCATCAAAAGCCACAGCCGAAGGGTCTTTCACACCTTCAGGAAAAAATATTTCAGCTTTGGCGCGATCCGTCCAGACCTTCAATTGTTCACCAGCGGCGGCCCGGAAGGTATCGCCAGCAGCAATCAAAACTTTTTTGCCTTCTTCTGCTAAATTTTGTGCAAGCTTTCCAATCGTTGTGGTCTTACCAACGCCGTTCACACCCACGACCATAAGTACAATTGGACCTGAGCTGTTTTCAAACCCTTGCTTTAATTGTGAGTAAACGCTTTGGCTCATCTGGCTTGTACCAAGGATAGAACCCATTTCATCTTTTAAAAAATGCTTTAAAGAATCTTCAGTTAATTTTTCGACGTTGAAGTATTTTTCAGCCCGATCGACTAAATACGTCACCGTCTGTGGCCCTACATCACCTAGGTACAAAGCTTCTTCAATTTGTTCTAAATAAGCCTGCGGAGCACCTGCTTTGGAAAAAGTGATATGATTCCAAAAGTTACGCCTTGATTTTGACAAGGCGTCTTTTAAAGAAACTTTATTGGCGTCACTCTTAAAAGACGTTTCACTCGTTTTTTCTTTCGACTTATCTTTTAAGTCAGAAACGTCTTTATTGGTGTAATCAGTGGCATCTTTGGATGTGTAGTACCGAAGAATAAAATATAAGCCTGTACAAAAAAGGCTAAAAATACTGATAGCAGCAAATATAAACCAAAGATTCAAATCCTGTGAAAAGTCGTTCATGTCTGAAGTTCTAAGACTCAGAACTGTCTTTTGTCTAGTTCTAAATTTTTATAGCTTTATAATATAGGCTAACAAAGTGATAATTGGAGGGGCTTGATGTTCGGGGGACCTATCATGATTAAAATGATGTTAATTTCAATTTTCACTCTAATATTTTCAACACCTAGCTTTGCTAAATTTCATGAAGTTGAACTTCACAGCACCGAGGCCTTGTTAACTTTCAGTGAGGGTAATTCAATTAACATTGAAGGCAATTACCTGTTGTATTTAAATAAAGATTGGCAGATTTTATTTGGCGGCGAATACGAACAGTACGATGACTTTTTAACACGTTCAGGAATTGCCATTGGTGCTGTTTATAACTTTGGTGCTGTCGACCATAACCAAAAATACTACGTAAAGCCGCAATTCAACTACGTAATGACTGAAGCTTTAGGCGACGGAGAAAATGCGTTATTTATTTCAGGAGTGATTGGGCGTAGATTTCCTTTATACAAAGGTTCCTACACTTTAAATTACACTCCATCTATTGGAATTTCGATTCCAGTAACGAATACGGATTATTATGATCCTATAGTCTCTGTATCGATTGTTGGATTAAGCTTAGTTTTTGATTAGTCTTTTTAAATTAAATCTTAAAAATTAACTTGCAAAAACAGTATTGAGACAAACCACATCGATTGCGTCAAAACAATTGGATCTTCATCTGTTTCCTCAAAGGCTTACACTTACGCCGACAAATTAAAATCTTTGAGATCAAATCTAGACTTTTTCTATTCTTAAAAACGGTACAAAATTTAGTATGTCAAATTTGTTTATAATGATAACTTTATTGTGTTCCCAAAATATTTTTGCCAAAGAACTTAAATCTAAGGAAGTGTTCGTGAAAATAAATGGAATTGAAATTGAACATACAAACCCTTCAATGGGGCCTCACGAAAAAGTAAAAACAATTCACTTATCAAATTTAAATCCACACGAAGACCAATTTAATAAATTTCTTAAAGAAGCAAAAATTTTTACCTATACTTTTGAAGAATATTTAAATGCAGTCATAAAGAAAGATCAAAAAATTCTAAGTCAAATCGCTAAAGGTGTCGAATCGACAGATAGCAATCAACTCAATCAAGGGGCTACAATTTCTAATCTTACAATCACTTTAAAAGACCAACCCTCTGTAAGATTGTCCGATTTGAGATATTATAGTTTTTCTGGTTATTATTATGATTTTATCTCTTACTTGGCCACCAAAGGGACAAGTCATATCAGCTCTAGCAAGTACGAACTTCAAGAAGAACTTAAGCCGATCAATGACATCCCTAGAGGTGATGACATTTTGATGGAAGATTCTAAGACTGCAAAGAAGAGAAAAAAATAGAATTCACCGAAACTTTAATGAAATGAAGTTACTCTTCATCTTTGTTTTTAAGTAAAGTTCTTAAATGTTGAAGAGTGTATCCCGTTGGATTGTCACCCATATCAATAAAGCCATAAAATTCATTGTCCTCTGACATTCTTTGCATCGATTGGGTAAAGTCATCCACACCATAACCTGCTTTAACGGTTCCAGAGAATGAAGATTCACTGATCATCTGATCATAAATATCTGCAGTGTCGGCATCATACCAGTCACCAAGATCCCCGACTATAAATGGAAAGCGATCAAAGGTAGCTTCTGGATATTTTTCTGCCATGACCTCAAGAATTTTTTGAACCCCAGCTTTATAACTTGTACCGCCACCTAACTCTGCACGAAAAAAATCATTTTCACTTTTCATGACATAAGCTTTGGTATCAAAAATAATATATTCAAACTTTACATTTTTATAATTACTTTTTATCAAAGTTTTCATATCAAAAATAAATCGTTTATACAATTTAGTATAAGCGGATGTACTTCCAGAAGCATCTCTTGCAAATATAACAACTGCATTTGTGTCGGGCTTTGGAACTGGCGACGCTTTCTTGACGACAAAATCCTGCGGACGCATTAAAGAAAATCCTAATTCCAAAGTGTCTAAGACATCCGAGTCGACAGGATCATTTCCTAAACTCATTTGACCGCCAAGTCCTTTATTCAACGCATTCAATGCTGTCTGTTGCACGGCCATATGACCATGTCGGCGATTTTGAAATTTATTAAGTTTAGTTTTTCTGGACTTAACCGATCCCGCTTTTGGTTTAAGATTTGGAAGCTTCACACGTTCGTTAAGAAACTGCGCATACATTTCTTCTGGAAGTGGAACCCATGACGGATCTAATCCTTCATCCCCAGGCTCCATACCGTCTGAAGTTTCGTCTCCATCACCTTGCCCATTGCCACGCCCAGGACCAGGTATCCAACCACCTCGGCCAGGGGCAATATCAATTGGACCTCTGACTGTTCCACCAATATCACTATTGTCAAAAGGATTTGATTGCGGAGTCATGTACCAATCTACAGGAGCAGGTTTTGCGTTGTTTGCAAGGCCATTCAAATATTTAGATTCAAAACTAATGTTCACCGGGCTATTTAAAGCTTGTACAAAAAGACCATTCGATGTTTTTAAAATACCGTTTCCAGTTCCATTCATAGCAAGTTCAAGTGCGCGTAAAATTCTGCTACTCACTTTAGATTGATATTCATTGATGGCGTCAGCAGCCGCAGGCACATGTTCTATTAAAGATGTCAGTGGCAAACCATTAATAAATTGATTTAATGTTTCTAAAGCCAGTTTTTCGAAGCGAGGATTTTCTTTGGCAAAAGCATCTAATTTGGCATCGTCTTCTAAATGCAATTGTCGAAGATAATTATACAACTGAGCCTCGATAGATTTAAAAAGCTCGTCTGTATCACTAGTTTCAAGTTTTTCTCCATTAAGACCAACATCTGAAATTTTGTGAACTTCTAATTTACCCGCAGAATCAACTACGATTCGTGCTCTAAATAAAAAAGGTTTGCTTTCTAAATAGGGACCAAAAAAGTAAGTATCTTCATCTTCAAAATCGATAATTTGTTTTTTATTTACTTTAAAAGTGGCTTCAAAACTAACAGGCTGTTGAACTATATTTGAAAGGACATAAAGTGCGGCCCCAATAGTTTTTTGTTCCACCGGTATCTGTGTCCCAAAATCATCTTCAATAGCCAGTTCAACTTCACCAGAATTTTGTCTATTAAATGATTTTAAAACCACACGAGGTCTATAATTCATTTTAACGCCAACAGATTCATTAATTATTGATTGACGAACGCGCTGTGGGTCTCGGGTGACTACAATGTGTGGTTCCGGATTTGGTAAACCGTTTGGTGGTGGCGGAAGAAATTGGGCTTCCTCAGGGGTTGCTTTTCTTGTGATCGCAAGTTCAAGACCCTGAACCATGTGATCATCAAGTCCCATTTGTAAAAACTGAAAATCATCCATTTTTGATATGATTTCTTCTTCTGCATATCTTATAAAGGCCCTGTCCTTTTTCATTTTACTATCGAGGGCTAAGATCTCGGGACGTTCTTCAAATTTTTGTTTTATGCGTTTCCATACTCGTACACCTAGCCAATACGGGTCTTTAATATTTAGACCAGCTTCTGATCGAGTTACACGCTCTGCTGCAAACCAATGGTTTAAAGTATTATACTCGGGACCCATGTGATCCATCACAATTTCTTGCATGAACGAAGC
>JANODG010000015.1:0-5206 GCA_031412575.1 Bdellovibrionales bacterium | reverse complement strand
TTTTTAGAAAATCTAGTCGACCTTTTTTAAATCCTGCAGAATAAGATTTTTCTAGCTCGCCTGTACAAATTGTAGCAGCCTTTGTCCCTTTAAATCCGCTTTTGTAAGCGTTTTCAGAGCTACAATAAGTCTTTATATTTTGGTTATAGCTTTTGGCATAATCTGTTTTTTGATTACAAAATTTATTAAAAGGCTTTCCGTCCAAAGCTTCGTTTTTACCCAAATCAGCGCTGCAGTAACTATTTTTACCAGCAATGTAATTTTGTTTATAAACGGGTTTATTATCACAAACCGCTTCCGCTGATAATCCTTGAAAGCCCCTCGAAAAAGCGGACTCATCACTACAAAATTTATCCAATCCTTTCTCGTAACTGTCCAAATAACTTGTGGAATCAATATCGATATTGTGAGGGGAACATTTAGCTAAAAACATAGAAATTCGACTGGCGCGACCTTCGCTTCCGTCTTCAAAACCTTGAGTTGGCCAATGAGTTTTTGCACAATCTTTCTTATCAACATTTGTACAGGACGTGAAAAATATACAACTACATACAAGACTAAGAATTAAAAAAATAAGTTTATCAAAATTAAATTGCATAAGAGTCCATTCTTATGGATTTGGGCTGTTGTGGTCAATATGCATTCTGATTTCCTAGATCATACATTGGGCATAACCCTTGCTATAGGAACAACAACAGTAGAGGTCTTTTCGACTTTCGGTTATAGTGTTAAAAATAATTTTACGGAGCGTTTTCTGAGAAGATTTTTAAGTAGCCTATTATTTTTAACAGGAATTGGAATAGCCCTTTATGGTATCTATTTAAATCACTTCGGTGATCCGAATGCATTTCTAGCAAAGTTCGCATGGTGGCCATCTCTTGGCGTTCTTGCAGTTTTTTATTTTGATCATAAACTCTTAAGAAACCAAAATCAGAACTTAACGGAACAAACGCGCTTTAAGTCTGATTTTATCGGGGTGTTATCCCACGACATCAAAACGCCACTTTCACGAATTAAATCCATGGTGGACATATTAAGCTCTGACACTAATGCTCTAAAATACGAACAGAAAATGGCTTTGGTTCAAATCGAAAAATCACAAATCGAGCTTTCGACCTTCATCGACAATATGGTCCAAATGAGTCACCTTGAAGGCGGTAACTTAAGTTTAAAACTTAGAACCGGCGACATTAATAAACTAATCGCTGAAGTGGTAAATAGTTTGAAATTTCAAGCCCAAGATAAAAACATAGTTCTTGTTACGGAACTTGAACCCATTTTTAGTTTTAAATTTGACCCAGTCTTAGTTAAACAAATTCTTATTAATATTTTAGAAAACGCGATCAAATATAGCCCTAACAACACAAGAGTGTTTGTCACCAGTGAAGATAAAAACGCTGAGACTATTATTCAGTTTCGGGATGAAGGCATGGGGATGTCAAAAAACGATTTGCCGTATATTTTTGATCGTTATTACAGAACTAAAGAGGCTAAAACAACATCTACAAAAAGTTCTGGTTTAGGTCTTTACCTTGCTCAAGAATTTACGAAGTTACACAATGGCCGTATTGAAGTGTCCTCGGAAGAGGGTAAAGGCTCTACCTTCACTTTAAGACTTCCAAAAAGCGGAGGGCTTGAAGCATGAGTTACAAAGTTTTAATCATCGACGACGATCAAGGCCTGCGCTTTGGCTTAAAGTTATTTTTAGATTCCAAAGGCTATGAAGTGTTTGAAGCTTTTGATGGTATTAAAGGTCTTGAAGTTTTTGAACAGAATGATCCAGCAAGTTTCGATTTCGTTTTGTTAGATGTGGACATGCCAAGGCTAAATGGGCTTGAGACTCTAAAGCGACTTAAAGTCATGTCCCCTGGAACCTCGATGGTTATGATGACTGCATTTGCGACTATAGAAAACGCTGTTGAAGCGGTTAAGAACGGGGCTTTTTCTTATCTTCAAAAACCCTTGAATTATCCAGATCTAGAAGTGGTGATGCAAAAGGCTTTAAAAGCTTATGGATATTTGGAAACTTTAAAGTATTCAGCGCCAGTGTTTTATGATCAGTCCCAAAAAATTATTGGGAACACCGAAACCATGCAAAGTATATTTTCTGTGATTGATCGATTAAGTCACGTCGACACACCAGTGTTGGTTCGTGGGCAGTCTGGGACAGGTAAAGAGTTAGTGGCCAAAGCCATTCATTTCAATTCAGAAAGAAAAGAATTTCCATTTGTGGCTGTGAACTGCTCTGCAATTGCGGAAAATTTATTTGAAAGTGAATTCTTCGGCCACGAAAAAGGGGCTTTTACTGGGGCTGATCAAAGAAAAATTGGAAAGTTTCAATTCGCTGATCAAGGAACTTTGTTTTTAGATGAACTAGGGGATTTGCCGTTACACATGCAAGTGAAGTTACTACGTGTGCTACAGGAAAAGAAATTCAACCCCGTGGGTTCGAATTTAGAAATCGAAGTGGACGTTAGAATTATTGCTGCCACAAATCGCGATTTAGATCAGATGATCGCAGATGGAAAATTTAGAGACGATTTATATTATAGGCTTAACGTCATGCCAATCGTTCTTCCGCCTTTAAAAGACCGTATTAATGATTTGGAACATTTGATTTCCGTGTTCGTAAAAAAGTTTAACGTATCTCAGAAAAAACAAGTTAGAAAAATTAATCCGCAGGCTTTGGACTGTTTAAAGCTTTATTCTTGGCCCGGAAACATCAGGGAACTTGAAAACGTTATCGAGCACGCTTTCATTTTAAACGACGGATCTGAAATTTTAATTCAGCATTTACCAGAAAAGATTTTAAAAGAGACAAAATCAAATCTAAAAAATAATTCTGCACAAAATGCAGAAAGTTTGAATGCTAAGAATAACTTGGATTTAAGATTATCTTCCGTGGGTGATGCAACCAACTCATCGCAGGTTTCTGCTACGATTACAAAGAACGGAACAGGTCATGAAGTAAAATCAGACTCTGGAATGGCTTCTTCGAAAACCTCTTCGACGCAGGCTTTCGAAGGGAAAACATTTGGTTCGTCAAGCGTAAGTGTTGTTGGAAAGTCCGAACAAAGATCAGCTAGCGAAAGCATAGATCTGGTAGGTATACGAACTATTAAAATAGAAATTGAAGATATGGATTTTCAAAAACAAAAAGATGAATTTGAAAAACTATTTATCATTGAAGCTCTAAAAGCCAACAAAGGTAAGATCAATCAAACAGCATTAAAGTCAAACATACCCAAAAAAACTTTACTCAGAAAAATCGAAAAGTACGGAATTGACACACAAGCTTTGAAATGATTTTGACGCCAAAAAAATCTGATCAACCAAATTGCTTTTAGGTCCTATCACTTGCAAAATAAATGCGCATTATCGGTTTAAAATCCAAGCCTGTATTAAAAATCCAGGGTCCCAGCAATTTTTAATTGCTTGTCTGAATTATAGTCAATAAAGTTATCTACTATGACGAGAATGCCCCCACAAGCTTATACTAAAGAGGTCCTTGCGACTGCTTTTGATTGGTTATCTCGCCAACCTGAGAACATTAAAAAATCCATTCGCACATCAGATGATCTTGTTGGGCTATTCTTAAAAGCGACTCGTGGTAAAGAACCCGCTGTAACGTCTAATCAAGGGGCTTATTCAAATTCTAGTAATCAGACTGATTTATCTAGTGCTAAAAGTTTCAGATCCGAGCTTCAAGGCTTAGCTTTAAACTTAAAGCAATTCGAAGATAAACCAGAAATCAGTGAGCCTATGGTTTCTGATCCGCCGCAGGTGTCTGACTACTTACATGAGCTTAACTTGATGATGTCGACTCAGCCTAATGCTCAGACATCTTTACCTAATTCAAATTCTAATTCTTTGGGTCAGACGAATCATCAATCCCATGGACAGCAAAACCATCAGTCTATGCAGGGTCATTCACAATCAAATCTAAATTCTAATTTACAAGCAAATATCCATTCACAAAACACTCTTGGATCCGCCATCATGATGAATTCTCATACTCCGCCATCAAAAGAGATTATCCCAGAGTCCGCAGACACTGTGCTTTTTAAACTTGATAAAAAAACAGTCTCGGCAATTAATCTTGCCAAAGAACGTCTTAATTTAAGTTCCAACACCGAAGCTATTCGAGTCTTAGTGTCTTTAGGTGAAAAGCACTTGAAGAAAATTTTTGGCACCGAAGAGTAATCTGAAGAGTAACCAACAGTCGAACTTGCCCGTCTCCCTCAGATCATAAGATATTGCAACCTAGCTGTAATTTGAGTATCTTTACCCCAATAAAAATGGAGTTCTAACATGTCTAATCCCGAAGGCTTTTCTAAAACATTAAACTTACCTGTCACTGATTTTCCGATGCGTGCCTCTTTGGCCGAAAAAGAACCGTTGATGATAAAAAAATGGACCGAAGAAAACATTTATCAAAAAATCATTGATAAAAATAAAGGCCAGAAAAAGTTTGTGATGCCCGATGGACCTCCTTATGCAAATGGATCCATTCACGTCGGTCACGTTCTAAATAAAGTTTTAAAGGACATCGTGATTAAATATAAAAACATGCAAGGCTTTCACGCGGAGTTTATTCCTGGGTGGGACTGTCACGGTTTACCGATCGAACTTAAAGTGACCAAGGATTTGGGCGATAAAAGAAAAGATAAAACTAAAAAAGACATTCGAGATTTATGTCGTAAAGAAGCAAAGTCATGGGTAGTTCATCAAAAAGAACAATTTGTAAGACTTGGAATTTTAGCGGATTGGGAAAATCCTTACTTAACATTGGACCCAGATTACGAAGCTGAAGAAGTTCGCGAATTAGCCAGAATTTTAAAAAACAATGTTCTTTACCGTGGCCAAAAACCTGTGTTTTGGTGTCCAACTTTACAAACTGCTTTGGCGGATACTGAAGTTGAATACAAAGATATCGAAAGCCCTTCGATATACGTAAAATTTGATTTAACAACTGAGACTTTAAAAACTTTAGGATTAAAACCAAACACCGCTGTTGTGATTTGGACAACGACGCCGTGGACATTACCTGCAAACTACGGAATTAGTTTTCATCCAGATTTTGAATATGGTGTTTATGAGTCTGAAATGGGTTTGATAATTATTGCGACAAAACTTAAAGAAGCTTTTAGCCAAAAAACTTCAGTTGCACTTTCTGAACCTGTAAAAACTTTTTTAGGTAAAGATT
>JANODG010000014.1:0-24346 GCA_031412575.1 Bdellovibrionales bacterium | reverse complement strand
TTTGAACGAGCGAAGTATGCGGGCACAATTTTAGCAAAAGCCTTACCCAAGGGGCGCGTCTTTAAAAAAACTAAGGTGGCTTTGTTTCTACGGGCGAATAGCAATTTGTATAAAATTGTTAAATCTAAGCTAATTTCATTTCAGTTTTATGACATTTTAAAAGATATTAAAGCATATAAAAAGGATCTTGAAAATTATCAGCCTGATTTGTTAATCGCCCAGCCTTCGGTTTTAAAGCTATTAGCCCTAATGAAAAATAACGGTGACTTAAGTATTCAACCTTACAGAATATTTTCAGCCGCCGAAGTTTTAGAGCCCCAAGATCAGATTTATATTGAGAGTGCTTTTAAAAACAAACTTCATCAGATCTATCAATGCACAGAAGGTTTCCTAGGAATTAGCTGTGAACATGGGACTTTACATTTAAATGAAGATTTAATGATGTTTGAAAGAGATTTTATCGAAAATCATCCTCGTAAATTTCAACCCATTATTAGTGATTTTAATCGGATTACCCAACCCATCATTCGTTATAAATTAAATGATGTTTTAACCTTAACAGAATCGCCTTGTAGTTGTGGTTCACCCTTGTTGTCTATTGAAACTATAGATGGGCGTAGTGATGACACTATTTATTTTTCTAAAAAAGATAATCAAGGGTGGGAGATCATTTGGTCTGATTTGATTAGAAACCACATTCTTTATGTGGAATCTTCGATAGAGGAGTATTCAATCCATCAAAATCAAAATTCGAATTTAGAAATTGCAATTAAAACAAGTGGAGATTCATTAAAAATTCAAAAAGAAATTCATGAAAAATTTGAAAATCTTGCCCAGAAAATGAATTGTAAACTTCCATCTCTTTCTTTTATGAAATATGAAAAATCTTTAGATTATACAAAAAAAGTAAGAAGAATCACTTCTGAATTTAGACCAGGTGTTCTTGGAGCAATATGAATCTACATAAAACTTTGGTATTAAAGATAATAAAATATCCCATCTTTAGCTTCATGAGTTGCTTGCTTGGCGTAGGGCTTTTAGCTACTGGTATAAAACATCTTCATGGATCTTATGAGATCAGATCGTGGTTTCAAGTTGATGATCCGGATATCATAAAACTTAATAGTTTCGAAAAAAAATTCGGATTTGAAGAAAGTTTAGTGATTGCTATTCATAACCCTAAAGGAATATTTAATTCAAAAACTAGTCAAAAAATTTATAAAATTACAGAACGTTTGAAAAATCTTGATCAGATAAACCGCGTTGAATCATTGTCAAATTTTCCAATTATTGAATCTAATCATGATGAAATCACAACGATTGAGTTTTTGGAACCTCCTTTTGAGACAGTTAATTATTTACAAAAATTGGATCAAGCTCAAAAAGAAATAGACCTTATCGGGTACTTACTAACTGAAGATACTAAAACAAGCCTTGTCTTTGCCTACACGACAAGCCAACAGACAAATACAGAGCATACAAAAAAACTGACGAAAGAGGCAAAAAGTATAATTAAAGAATTTGAGGGTGATGGCGATATACTTTATTTGAGTGGAACCTTACCTGTGACAGACGCTTATAGAGAGGCGAGTACAAATGACTTTATTTACTTAGGACCATTGGCTTTAATGGTGATGTTTGTCGCCTTTGTTATTATATTTAAAAATCCAGTTTTTTTTATATATCCTCTTATCGTAATGATTCTATCTATTTTGGCAACCTACGGACTGGCTGGTTTTTTAGGTTTTACTTTTAATAATATGACAGCGGCATTACCAGTAGTTTTAATTACAATATGTATGTCTGACTGTGTGCATATTTTGAATTGGACTCGTTCAGAAAGTAAAGAAAATCTTTTGTACAATTCACTAACCGTTAATTTTACAGCTACACTGTTAACATCTGTTACAACAGCTATTGGTTTTTTTACTTTTGGATTAAGCGTAATTCCACCTGTTGCACAATTTGGTATTTTAGGAGGTTTTGGAACATCACTGGCATGGGTACTGACGTATATGCTAGCTCCAGTTTGTTTTTATGTTCTTGATAAGCCCTTAAAGAAACTTAAGGTCACTCAAAACAATACTTTTTTTGTACAAAAACTACATAAATTTTTAGTCGAGAGAAATTTTGCGATTTTAATGACTTTTGGCTCTTTAAGTTTTGTTTTTTTAATATTAAGCTGTTTTAACACTATCAACTCTGACCTAGATGATTATTTTTCTAAAGATTTTTGGGCTTTAAAGTCGGTTCAATTTATCAAAAAACAAATCGGTGGAGTAAGCGGTCCAGAAGTTGTCGTTTATGCTAAAGATGATGAGGGTGTTAAATCCCCTGATTTTCTTAAACAGGTGGATCAATTTCAATCACGAATCGAAGAGCTGAATATGGTCACCCGAACTTATTCAGTGGTTAACAGTATAAAAAAAATGAATCAGGTTTTAAATTCTAATAAACCAGAATCTTACGTCATTCCAGAAACGCAAAATTCGATAGCTGAACTTTTACTTTTATACAGTTTTAATTTGCCGCCAGGTCAAAGCATTAACCATCTTTACAGTGTAGATAATAAATCCTTAAAAATCAGCGTACTTCAGAACTCAACATCTTCTGAGAAGGGTATAGAACTGATGAACGAGATTACGGAATTAGGTCAAGAGATGAATCTGCATTTAAGTCTGGAAGGAAACTTTTCGCTGATTAAAAGACTTAGCCGAATGATCGTGTCGACAATGTTATCTTCACTTTGGTCTTCAATACTTTTTGTGACTTTAATATTGGTGATATTCTTAAAAGGTCCAAAAATATTTTATTTTTCGCTACTTCCTAATTTGGTACCATTATCAATTGCGGGGGGGATATTATATTTAACTCATACGCCTGTAGATATGGGTATAATGGTGGTTTTTAGTATATGTTTTGGAATTGCCGCTGATGATACAATTCATTTTTTTGTCAGATATTCCCATTATCATCAACAAGGCTTAAATACCTCGGATAATGTTTATAAAATTTTAGAGAAAACTGGCACATCATTGATTTATACCAGTGTTATTTTGATCTTTGGATTTTTGACTTTTGGATTTGCAGATTTTCTTCCAAATAAGAATTTTGGTGTGTTTTCGGCTGTAGTTATAGTTTTTGCACTTTTAGCTGATATTTTAATGCTGCCGGCTTTATTTCTTTATTTTGATCGAAAGAAGTCATGACTTTATTTAAATCCTTAGTGTTTTTTTTAATAATTAGCAGAGCTAGCTTCGCTTTTTCCGAGGTAGACTGGAGTGCACCGCTAAGGGTTGAGATTTATGAACCTAAAGATCAAGAGATTAAAAATGATATTTCTTTTACGATAAAACCTTTTGTAAAATTTGAATCCAAAAATATTGAATATAACATTGAAAGTTTTTTTCGATTTTCGACCAATCAAGACTCAAGGACATATGTTTTACCACAAGATATATTCGCAAAAATAGACATCGATGAAGACTGGTCTATTTTATTCGGAACGAAAATATATAATTGGGGATTTTTAGAAGTGTTTTCATCTTTGGACTTTATTAACTCTAAAAATTTTAATGCCAGTTTTTTTGATGATGAAAAAATTGGAGAGCCAGTGATTGAGCTAAAGGGGCTGACCACTTTTGGTAATTTTGAATTAATCATTCAGCCATTTTTAATAAATCCTATTTATCCGGACGGTGACAGTCCTTTTGGTTTCGGATTTGATCTTGAAGATCCGCTCTGGAATGGATCTTCAATACCGCCTCAGAAGGCACAATTTAACGAAGGTCATCTGCAGTTTAATATCAAGTGGGAAGAAAGTTTTGAAGGACTTGATTTACTTGCATTCTACAGCAGAAGTTACGAAAAAAATCATTTTTATATTGGAACTACTAACTTTTTTACTTTACCCACTGACCCACCAATCTATCTCCCACAAAGTTCATTTACGGTGCCGCAAATGATTGACATGCATAAGCTTGGTGCCGGACTTGTAAAATCCTTCGAGAGCTTACTTTTTAAAACTGAATTCATCTATAATAAGCCGGTCAAAGAGCTGGAGATTTATAATCCAATTACGGGTCTATCAAAAGTGACCCCGCATTCGGCTTGGTCAGTAGGCGTTGAATGGAACCCAAGTCTTTTAACTAAACTAAACACTAGCTTTTATTTTGAATGGCAAAAAGTTTTTGGTTATGAATCAAAAGAACAACGTCAAATTTTTGAAATATCTCAAAATGATTTAGCTTTGATTCTAAAACTTTCTAACAACGCAATCTTTTACCAAAGCTTAATCATTGCAATAATTCATGATCTTGAAATTGAAAAACAATACATTTTTTCTTTAGCCTATGAGAAGAAACTTAGCGAATCTATAAAACTACAAGCTCGAGCCCAGTGGGTTGAGGCCTCAAGTGACGAAGATTTGACAATCTTTAAACTTCTAGAGAACAGATCCAACTACTTCTTAGCGATGGAATATTTCTTTTAAAGAATTTAGTCCGTCTATTTTAAAGACGATTTGCTAAAAATTTCAGGATTTAACTTTTGGCCTAGCTGTCGATCGGTCCAGATCAAAATGGATTTGCGGTTAGTGATTAAGTTTTGGATTGTAATATTAGAGCTGCGGTACATCTCTTTACCACCACCGACTTTATATTTTTTAAAATCTTTAAATTCAGCCTGCTTATATTTTTTACCCGTATCATTGTAGTATTCAATTTTGATCACATTCATAAACTTTTGCGAGATAAATACTTTTTGCTTATTGTAGGACATTTTTTCTTTAGGAGTTCTTTCAAAAACCCATAAAAGCCCGTCTTCGGATTCTTCTTCGCTTAAATTACCAAAATTAAACTTATCAATATAAGCCCCTGTGAAATCCTCGTAAGTGAATTCGCTGCCCATAAAGTTTGATGAG
Organism: Bdellovibrionales bacterium; assembly: GCA_031412575.1. Taxonomy (GTDB): domain Bacteria; phylum Bdellovibrionota; class Bdellovibrionia; order Bdellovibrionales; family UBA1609; genus JAMLIO01. The sequence continues at coordinate 19,425 of JANODG010000014.1, read as the reverse complement.
CGATTGGATCCAATAATCCTTTTGGGTGTTTTGATACTACTGAGATAAACCCACTGGTCGTCTGTTTTTTGACGATGAGCCCAAGTTAAAAGCTTAGTGCCCTTAACATCTTTAGGACTTAGAAATTCCACAAGGTAATATTCGAGATCTTGAGATTTTTCAAAATTAGTCACCTTAAGCTCTCGTTCAATCTGGGTTGAAGCACTATCATAAAGAACTAATTTCAGATGACTTTGTTCACTGATATAATTCTTATTTTTTGCTTCAACTTCCGTTACTATGTCTAAGGCCGATTTGGAAGCTGCATGAATTAAATTCGCATGTAAATTTAAATTGAGTACAAGAACAAACAAATAAATAATCTGCGATGGCTTAAAACTTTTCATGTTATCATTCCGTCTTTGTTAATTGAATTTGTAAATGGCGTATCCGAAGGGACTAGTTAAAGTTAACACTTGCGGTTTCAGTTCAGATTCAGGTGTAGGAAGATCAAACTCTAGAATATAGCCCTTATGCCAAGGAGTATGGTGGTCATAAAGTGTTTCAAGCTTATAAGTTTTGTTGGCGTAGCCTTTAAATTTGCCAGGGTATTTTGTGCCATCAATTTCAAGTGAAGCGTTCCATCCGATGTCTTTCATGGTTAAATTATTTAAATCACGCTTTGGAGTGAACGTACTGACAAAAAATACAGATTCTTTGGCCATGGATTCGATAAGTTTGGCCCGTTCGTTGTCAGCTTCTTTAACTTCCCACTGACTGTAGTTGGCTTTGATTTTTAGTTGTTTGATTCTGATGTCTTGGTTTAAGCGAGTGATGCTGATGTCAAATTTATTATAAAAACCGTCATACTTTCTTACGCGTGATGTGTTTTTTCGAATTGCTTTTTGATACTCGGACATACTTGGCATTTTCCACGAAGGGTCAAGCTGAGTGTTTAGAGGAGGACTTGAGCAGGCTGAGATAAAAATAAGGTTCAGGACGAAAAGTTTTGAAAGAGCTTTAAAGAAAAGATTAGAAAAATTATTTAGTATAGACGACTGCATTTTTAATTTTGTCCTTTTACGTATTGGTCGATAATATTAAAGGCTTTTGTTTTACTGAGGTCATTCACGATTTCGTGGCCCGACTGAGGGAAGAGCTCAAGATCATTATTGATAAAATTTTTGGAAAGATCTTGTGTTGCACTGGAATCACAAATTTTATCGTTGGTTGATAGCATAAAAAGGGTAGGATTTTTAATAGCTTTAAGCTTAGCTTTGATTAGACTTGTATTTTCTTGAAGTTCTAAAAATAACTTCACAGATATTTTTTTGTGTCTGAGTGGATCCTTTGAGTAATTAATTCGTGCGTCTTCATCTTTAGTTAAATCCGAGTCATCGATTTCGTTGAACATTGAAAACCGTGGAAGAACTTGTGAAAGACCTTGAGCTAAAGTTAACTTCCACTCAGGAACTTCAACGTTAATTCCCACTAAGGGGTTTGAAAAAATAATTTTAACATTTTCTGGGATTATATTTTTATAAAGACTTTTAAGAACAATAAGTCCACCCATAGAATGAGCAAAGATGGTCAATTTGTTGTCTTTAATTTTTGAATCAAACTGGTTTAGCGCATTTTCAAACTGTTCTACATAGGTGTCAAAGCTTGGAATGTAACCACGCTGCCCAGAACTTTGGCCGTGACCAATAAGATCAAAGCTGTGACACGAAATACCTTTATCAGCTAAATGTGTAGTTAAATTTGTATACGAAGAAGAATGCTCACCGAGTCCGTGAACAATTAAAAGGTCGGATGAATTTTCGTCCGTTTTATCTGCAGACCACGATTGGCTAAAAATATCATACTTTTTAAATTGGTAATATTTTTCGGTATTTTTCATTTTAATTCCTAAACGTAATCTTAAAAGAAAATTTAGTTTTAATATTCCTTTTTAATTTTCACTATGAACCAGGATTTGCCTATGTAGAAATATATTCTACATTATGGCCAATGCGGCAACGACTCTTTTTTGCATTTTTAGCTCGTTCTGGGTAGTTGGTGTTATAATGACACCCGCGGCTTTCTTCTCGGCCTGCAGCAGACAAGATCATAAGCTTAGAAATTAGACAAATATTAAGTAACTCAGTGAATTCGTGGTCATAAACGACGTCTGGGTCGTTTTTTTTGATAAGCTCAATTTCATGCTCAAAAAATTCCATTTTCTTCAGAGCACCATCGATAAGAGTGTTAGATCTAACGATCCCCATCCTATTCCACATCATTCGTCGAAGCTCTTTCCAAAGTGTAGTTAAGTGGAATCGAGTTTCAGGTTTAGACGTTTTTCGGTCAATTGCAGCGCTTACATCGTGGCGATCTAAAATTACACTAAGTGCAGGTTCCTTTTTGTTCATGAACATGACATTTGATTTTTCAAGGGGTTGTTCAATGAACTTATTTTTTTCAGATCGAATTTTTTGAAAGGCATTTTCGGCCGTAGCTAAACATTCGAGTAATGAATTGCTCGCCAGGCGATTAGCCCCATGAAGACCCGTTTCAGCGCATTCTCCAAGTGCAAAAAGATTTTTTATCGTGGTCTCGGAATTCTGATTTACGGTAATACCTCCACACATATAGTGAGCCGCAGGAACCACAGGAATTGGAGTTTTTAAAAAATCTATACCCAACTCTAAGCAACGCTCATAAATCTTAGGGAATCTTTTTTTATGCTCGGGGTTTTTCATGTAAGCCAAGTCGAGCCACACACATTCTGAACCCGAGATTTTCATCTCTTGATCAATCGCCCTCGATACAATATCTCGTGGGGCTAGGTCAGCCAGAGGATGATATTTCGTCATGAAATATTCGCCCTTCGAATTTAAAAGTTTTCCACCTTCGCCACGAAGAGCTTCAGAAATTAGAAAATTTCGAGCGGCTGGATGATATAAACATGTAGGGTGAAACTGTGTGAATTCTAAATTCGAAAGTTCAGCGCCAATATTGTATGCCAAGCACAAACCATCACCAGTAGCCCCACTCCAGTTCGAAGTGTAAAGAAATGCTTTTCCGGTTCCACCAGCAGCAATAATCACATAAGGAGCGTAAAACTCATAAGAGTGGTTTTCATCGAAAGCTTTCAAACCCACACAGGTGTCGTTCTGTTTAATCAATTCGGTGGCGTAGGTGTGTTCAAGAAGTTTTATATTTGGGTGGTTCTGGCAAAGTTCAATAAATCGACTATGAAGCGCTTGTCCCGTGAAATCATCGATATGTAGAATGCGGCGCTGACTATGGCCGCCTTCTTTTCCTAGATCAATTTCGTTATTTACAGAGTCGAAATGGATGCCAAGATCTTTTAGCTCATTCATAAGCATGGGACCTTGTTCGATGATTTGTCGAACAGAAGCTTGTTCACATAAACCATCACCAGCCACTAAAGTGTCTTCGATGTGTTTTTCAAAAGAATCAGAGGCCGAAGTGACCGCAGCGACTCCGCCTTGAGCGCGCCATGTGTTGGCTTGAATTAATTTGTCTTTGCTTAGAACTAAAACCGAACCTAGTTGAGCTGCTTTAAGTGCAAAACTTAAGCCCGCAAGTCCGCTACCAATAACAATGAAGTTGTGTTGCATACTTCTAGAACTATCCACAGTGTTTTAAATCTGCACAAGGTGGTGACCTTGTGCATTAATAATAAAAGTCTTAATTTAATACTCTTCATTTTTTGTAATTTTGCATTCTGAGTACCGACCTTCTTCGGCGGACCTTTCTACGACAATAATTTCCCACGAGCCTACAATTATATCTCCGGCGACATTGTATCCTGTAAGTCCGTAAGTTGTTGTGCTCGAGGAATCATCCTTTGTTGTGCCAAGCTCCACGATAGATTCAAACTGAGCTAAGCCTCGTTGGTTTTTTTCCACAACGGCAAGGCACTTCTCTACGCCGGGTTGGCGAACAAGAGTTGCCGCTTGTTCTGCGGAAACTGTAACATCGTTTGAAAAACAAAGTGTTGGTAGTGCTATTAATACTGCAATGAGTGTTGTCTTCATATTTAAGTCCTTATTTGCATAGATGTTGCTTTTCATTATTGAATAAATCCTAAAGTAATTCTTGGATCAATAAGTTCAGCGCCCTCGGTGGTTACGCTTTCGTAATTATTCGTTTTCCAACAAAATTCAACTTTTGGATCGGTGATCTTGTTACCCTCAGGGTATTTATTAGTAAAATAATTATATGTAGAGGAATATTCGCCAGGTCCAACACTGTCGTCACTCACACTGCTACCATAAATAAAGATTCTCATTGGACCTTCTGTTGTTGTTTTGTCGTAGCCCCAATAGTTACCTAAATCGTAAGAATTCATAAAGTAACTACCACTTATGATTTCATTGCCGACTTGATTGGGAAGAAGCTCTGAGAAATGATCTTTATCTTCCTGGGCTTTAATATTTAAAGAAATATAGAAATAATGAAATGGGGCAATCGTTAAAGATTGGGAACTTTTTCCAAATTCACTATAGTTTGGTCGCTGATCCAAGGAGCTTACAATGTAGCGAGAACTTTCCTGAACAGGATCTACTGATGTTAAATCAATACTGCTTGAAAATCTAAGACCACTGTTGTCAGCTCTTCCAATAACGGGGGCGTCTGCAATGAGTGAAACAGTATCGCTCCCGATAGTTGTTGTGCCGTTATAAGGTGACCCAAACTTTACAGATGGAATATAACTCACACCAGAAGCCTCCACGTATCTTAAGTTCTTAAACTCTGCCGGACTAAGTTTTTTTGAAATACAAATAGTGGCGTAGGGAATTCCTGACTGATAGACTTCCGTTCCTTTAGGACTGACTTCGGGTATGATTTTAATTTTATCGCTAAGAACTTGAATCTCAGAAATGGATTGAACAAATGATCCTATTTCAACATCAAGACCCTTATCAGCATCACTTAAATCATATTGCACTATTCTAAGTGTTGGACCTGACTCAATCACAGGACTAGTGGCAAAACTGTTAAATGTTAAGGCTGTTAATACCATTGTAATTATAAGTGCTATTATATTTTTCATTTTATTCTCCTTTATTATTTATGGATGTGAACACTAGGGGGATGAGTCGAATCTGTTCGTTAGGCAATTTAAGAAAATAGCTGACACCGTCCATGCTAAATCCCGAAGTCACGATTAAGATTCGGTTTTGGCCTAAATCTAATTCAAGCGGGCCATCGGTACCCCGAAGGTCACTCACTAACTTTGGGGCAACGACGTCTTTAACACCGGCAAAATTGATTTTGAGTTTGCCGTCTTTGGCGCTTGAAATTTCGTAGCTGTTAAAGTTTTTATCAACCCCTGCAAACCCCACAAATTCAAAATCAACCACGTCCGCCTGGGCAAAAGCAGCAAGTGTCGATATCATGAGTGCAACTATTATAGATTTCATTTTTTTCTCCTTATTCTTTTAAATAGGTAATTGGTTTAGGTTTTAAATATTTTTTATATAAGAACTGTTCTAACTAAGGGTGAGCTTGACAGTCTATTAATATTTAATTAATAATTAATTTATTTTTAATAAAAAATTAATTACAAATAAGGCCTATTAAATTTATTTTTGGTAAATGATGAAATCTGTTGAAAGTTCTAAAACGAAGGGTAGGTCTCAGGTTGGTGAGGATTCACAAGCCCTATTGCTGAGCTCAACTGATTATCGACTTATTTTAAACACTCGCATTAAAGAGCTAAAAATAAGTAAGCCCGGTTTTGGTATAGTCAGATTGTGTGAAAAGTTGGGACTTCACAGTTCTTATATTTCGGCAGCACTTAAAGGACAAAAGCCTTTGAGTACGGACCAATTGTTTCTGTTGGCCGAGGCTTTGGGGTTTCATGAAAGCGCGGTCGAGCAATTACTTCTTCTTTTAAACTACGAACGTGCTCAAGCCCCCAAGCTAAAATCAAAGATTTTAAAACAGATCCTTGAAGCGCAAAAGCAAGGACGTAAATCAGAATCCCATCTGTCGGCCAAGTTGCCATTAAGCGAAGATCTTAATCTAGCCCGATACTACTCTAATCCCATCTATAAGCTGCTTCATGTCTTTTTAGGAATTGAAAAGTACCGTTTAAATCGAAATGAGCTTAGCCGCGCATTAAACATAAGCGAAGAGGTCTTAGAAGAACATTTAAAAGTCCTAAAAGAATTGGGTGTGGTTGTATTAGGCCCCAATATCCAGGTTATAAAAAAGAATTACCACTTACCGAAGGACTTTTTCATCTGTAAACCCCATCAAGCCATGATGAAGCATTTGTCGTTGCAAAAGCAGATGACTTTAAGTGAGGATAAAAAAGAAACCGTGTGTGTGACTTTTTCTGCAAGTGACGAGGATTATGTCAAAATTCACCAAGAGTTTTTACTGTTCCTAAAACGAGCTGAATCCATTGTAAAAGATAGCCCTGCTCAAAATGTATTTCAGATGATTTTTGATTTGCATCATTGGTCTTAAATAAGAACGTGACCTGAATTAGAGGGAAAAATTTGTCAGGAAAATTTGTCAGAAAATTTTGACATCCGTGAATTGTTTTCAGCTTTTGAAATGGAAGTGTCAGAAAGTGGTTTTGTTGCATAAAACAAGCTTATGAAAATCTATTTGATTTTGCTCTTATCACTGTTTTTGACATCATGCTCGGATACGTCACCATCTGGACCAAAAACTGAATCTCCATTTAAATTCAGTGGAGATTGGGAAAGCAGTGGTGGTGATGGTGTCGTTTGTTTTGAATCCGATTCTGCCCTTAAAGAAAATCAAGAGAAACTTAAGACGACAAAAGGCCTTAACTCAATCACTGTAGCTTATACCGTAGAGTCTTTAGAGCATTACGAATTATTTTTTCCTGGAAGCCAAGAGGATTTAAAACTTTGGTCAGAGCTAAGCAATCCCATAAGCTATCAAGCGGTGGTGGATAAGGTGCTGCAAAGATTAAACGTCTATGTTCCAGTTTTTGTCCAAAAACTTGAACTGGCTTTACAGCAAATACATGTCGATTCTTGGTACGATATTGATTATGACATATCAGATATTCCTGACAGTGATCCTAGCCGAGAAATTTCATCTCGGTGTGTAATGCTTCAACTTGCAGACCGAAGAACTCAGTCCACAGAAGGTTATTTACCAAAAGCTAAAGTCATCTTTAGGGGCGATTTATTTGCGAAGATGAGTCCTTTAAATCAGGCCTTATTGATTTTACACGAGGCTCTGTATTTGATTGGTAAAGAAACAAATCATACAAATTCAGATGATATACGTTGGGTTAATGGAATGGTATTTTCAGACAGGCTTGAGCAGTTTCCAGAAAATATGTATTTCTCGCAGCAAGCTCGTTTAGTTCAAGGCCTGTTTATTGAATATTTTGGTGACTATATTCGTTTATTTATGAAGGAAGAGTTTTATAATAATCCGCAGCAATATGCTGATATTTTACATCGAAATAATTTTACTCGCAGTATAAGTATGATTGAGTTGAATCAACGTATGCGAAGTTATATTGGGCAGTGTCAGTTGCAGGGTGGCGATCCTAATTTGTGTCGTGATCAATTGATGTTGGGTTTGGATTTAAAAGAAATTATTAACACAGAAGAAATGGCCTTTTTATTTTTGATGAATTATTACTTTGATGCGTGGGGAAGTCTATTCGTGTTTTCGGAACAACTTTATGTTTTAAATTTTGAAGATCCTGGTTTTCAAGATGAACAGATCCAACTGCAGCTTGGGGCTGCGTGCGGTATGATTGAAGCTCATGTCACAAAAGAATTACCTTCGCCATTAAAAGTTAGCGAGGGCATTTTGGTTTTAGACTTTATGGATCAGAATGTTTTTCAGCGTCATCTTGAAGAGCGAATGTGGCTTAAGGACTTTACATTACCAGCATTGCTATATTGTAAAGACATTAGATTAGCTTTAAGGCGATAAAAGAGCCCAGTTTTTCCATATGCATCTCATAGTATTTTATACCTTCATAAGATGGTGACTTTGTGCATTATCAACATAGTACCATTAAGTGGCTAAAATAATCTTAGTCGAGGGCTATAAATGAAGTTATTTAATTTAAAAACTGTTTTGATGATGTTTGGGTTTTTATGGATTGCGCTTAGTTTTTTTTGGTTCACTCAAAAACAAACTCAAGACTCTTTGGTGTTAAGCGCAGAAAAAAATTTAGAATTCGCTAAACTAGAGTTCTTACAAAAATCAAATGATCTAAAATTCAAACTGGGCCAGTGGGGCTATAATTATAATCTTGTTAAAACAAAGGGTTTAGATTTCGATCATGAGTCCTTCGCTAATTCGGATTTTGAAAGTATTTATTTTTTCTCAATTCAAAATAATGAATTTAAACCACAGTGGTCTAAATCTAAAGACCTAGCTGTAGCCACAATTCCTAGATCAATTAAATCAAAATTAAAGACATGGACTAAAGAAAAGCTTGCAGCGCAAAATTTTATATTTTTTTCGGATGACCCTTCTCCAAAAGGTTCAAAGATTTTTTTCGGGTTCTATGTTGCTGATACTTTGATGGGTGAAGGCTTACTTTTAAGTAGTTTAGACTTGAGTTATGTTCAATTAGTGACTGGTGGATTGAATACGTATTTAGTAGACCATCAAGGGCGATTTTTATTTCATCCTAAGCGCGAATACATCGGCCAGTCTGCCTCGAAATGGCTTAGAACAGAAAATTCTGACAACACCATCACAAAATCTATTCCTGCAGAATTTATCGGTGGCGAATTTATTTTCAAACAAAAAAGTCCAATTTTATTAAGCCAAGTTTTGATGCCCACATTAGTCATGTACCTTGGTTTAATGTTGGTATTCGCAGTCTTGATTTTTGATATTTACTTGTCTTCACCTTTAAAATTAGCGGGATCAACTGTCGATTTAGACATTGATCGTAACAATGGTTTAAAAGTGGCTCAGCTCGAAGATGAAAGTTTCAAATCAATCACAAAATTAAATTCGATCCGAGAATCTTTAAACAAGATGTCCTTACTTTCATCAGCTTTAAAAGGAAGACTAGATCTTGCGACCATCGAAAAAGCTGACGCTACGTTAATTTATGACATCAAAAAAGATTTTGAAGATTTGGATCGCATGTTAGATGAGACTTACAAATCGATTTTAAATGACAGTTTAAAAAATGACGGATCATTAAAAGATGTCGTCAAAGGTAAAGTCATAAGTTCAACGATTTTAGATAACACAAATGGGACTGCCTCCAAATCGACTTCTGGCTTTTCACCGAACGAAGACAACAAAAACATTCATGCTTTAGGTCAAGAGATTCAAAATTCATTAAATGATTTTAACGACAATGAAGAGTTTAATTTCGACATTGCTTTAGAGGAGTTTGATTTAGAAGACACTTTAGATTCGGAGGACTTAACCGAAGGTGATTTAGACGACGAGCTGAGTGATGGTTTAAGCTTAAAGGATCTTGACCTAAGTTCTGGTAACGGAAAAGGGGTTGTGTTTCAGGAGTATGTCGGTGCGGATATGTCTGCGGATTCTGAATCTAATTTAGGCTCTAATGATTGGGCAAAAATTATTGAAGAACTCACTGATGAAATCAATAATGCACCACTAAAACCGACGCAGGATGAATCCTCTCGTGGAGTCTAATCTGCCGGCAACAGAGTCAACAGATCAAGTGTCTAGATTAGACGCTTGGACTTTGCAACTGTATGCAATTCAGCACTTTGACGAAGCGATAAAAGTGTTTTGTTCTGAAATTTACGAAGGCCTTCAATGTCGCAGTGTTTTGTTTTTCAAATATTTAAAATCTTTCAGCTCAATTGTGGTGACTCATTCGGAAGGTGTTGCGTTTTCCGAAGTGCGGGGCCAAGGTTTAAATTTTTCCGAAGATAAAAATTTTTCGCCAATAAGAGATTTTATTCGAATCAATGAACATCCGTCGTTTAAGACCATTATGGATAAAATTTCGCCAAATCACGATTGGGTGACTTCGCTGTGCGTGGTTCGCGGGGAAGTGAAAGGCTTTTTTGTATTCACAGATGTAACTCATAAAAGCTTAAATATTTCTTATTATAAACTGGCAGAGAGAGTTTTATCACACTGGTTGTCTGAAATATCATTGATTGAAAAAAACCATAATTTAAACCGTATCGATGAAACCACGGAACTATTAAACCGCCGCGTGTTTATGGATTACATCGCATTAGAGGCGGGACGCGCCCTTAGGATTAAACAACCCGTTTCTTTATATGTGATTCGCATCGACAACTTAGAGCACTTAAAGCCAAAACTTAATTTTGATCGCTACCAAACTTTAATTAAAATGGTGGCTAAAATTTTAGTCCAGACGACAAGAAAAACAGACTATGTGGGAACTTTAGCTGAAGGTCAATATGGTGTGCTTTTGCCACATATGAGCTTAAAAAATGCTAGAACCAAATCCCAGCAGATAAAAAATGTTTTAGAGTCAGCTAAGTATTTCAGTGACACTAATTTATCCTTAGAAGTTAAGTTTTCAATTTGTATTTCTGAGTACCCATCTTTAGCCCATGACTTCGAAGATTTAATTCTTTCTTGTTCTCAGAAACTCATGATTGAACCTCATATGTCGCAAATTATTGAAGTGGTTAAGAACGACAGCTTTCAACCTGATTTTTCGTATCAAGAGGTTCAAGTTAAAAAATGAAAGAGTCTTTTTTAGAAATCAATCAGGCTAATTTAATTCATAATTTTAATTGGTATAAAAAGCACTCCAAAAGTGGATTCTTATGTCCTATGATTAAAGCCAATGCTTATGGGGTTGGGGAAGACATTATTTTTCATATTTTAAACCCCTTAAATCCTAGCGCCTTTGGTGTTGTCAGACTTTCCGAAGCCTTAAGTGTTCGAAAGAAGAATTCTAAAGTAAAAATATTAATGTTTAATCCATGTGATAAGTCGGATTACTTAAAAGTTGTTGATCAAAGCATAACGCCGGTGATTTCCTCGTTAAGCGCCATCAAAGATCTTGATAACGTTCTAGAATCAAAAAATATAAAAAGTTATCCTGTGCACATCGAAATTGATACGGGCATGAACCGCTTAGGCATTAAGCCTGATCAAATATCGGATTTGTTTAAAACTTTGTTAGAAACAAAAAATATTTCAGTCGAAGGAGTTTTTTCTCATTTTTTATCCGCAGAGGATTGGCCAGAAAGGTCTGGAAAATGTTTTACCCAGCTTAATGTATTTGAAGAGATCGTAGAGTTATTTAATCACTTTAAAATTAAAAACAAGGATTGTTTCGTCGGTGGAGAATTGATTTATCATCTTTCAAGCTCAAAAGCCTTAAACGATGACGGGCTGGCCCAAGAAAATAATTCGAAACTGACCAAATATGGATTTCGGCCTGGTTTAGGGCTGTTTGGAATTTCTCAAAGAAATTCGAATTTAAAGCCCGTGCTAAATTTAAAATCTCCTGTCATTGATTTAAAGTGGATTGAAAAAGGCGAGACTGTTTCTTACGACGGGATTTGGTCAGCACGACAAAGATCTTTAATTGCGACGTTGCCTTTAGGATATGGAGATGGATATCCCAGAGCCTTAGCCGAAAAGTCCCACGTGCTGATTTATGGAAAAAAAGTTCCAGTAATAGGCAAAATCTGTATGGATTTTATGATGATCGATGTGACCGGCGTTCAGGATCAAGTTAAAATTGGTGATTTAGCGGTTGTTTTTGGATATGAATCAGATACCAATTACATATCAATTGAAGACTTGTCTGAATTGGCCGGAATGATCACTTATGAACTCATTGTAAGATTAAGTTCACGGTTATTAAGGCAAAAAGCTTAATTAAAAAGATCAGTAGAAAATGATCGATAAAGACGAATGGTCACGGAGATAAAGTTTTGTCATTTCTAAAGTTCACTTTATTAGAAAACTTGCTTTTGACCTTAGGGCATTTTTTTATCTTTGCGTGGGCCGGTGTTAAATCTATTTTTCAAAAACCCTATCGTTGGGAAGAAATCTTTAAGCAGCTTGAGTTTGTCGGAAACAAATCGGTCATCATTATTTTTTTAACCGGCATGTTCACGGGCCTTGCTTTATCTTTACAAATTTATTTGGGCTTTAGCATGGTCGGCGCGCCTAACCTTGTGGGACCAACCGTAGCTTTAGGAATTTTTCGTGAACTTGGTCCTGTGCTTTCGGGATTGATCGTGGCCGCTCGTGCTGGCGGTGCGATGGCCGCACAGCTTGGAACAATGAGAGTGTCAGAACAAATCGATGCTATTAAAGTTATGGGCGTTGATCCTGTGCAATATTTAGTGGGCCCAAGAATTATTGCCTCTGTTATTTCTTTGCCACTACTTTGTGGATTTTTCGACTTTGTGGCGATGGCGGGTTCGCATTTATTGTGTGTGAATGTTTTGGAAATCGATGCGGCTATTTTTTGGGATAAAATCAGAGAGTGGATTAACCCAAGTGATGTTACACAGGGACTAATCAAAGCTGGATTTTTTGGTTTGATCTTTTCTGTGATCTGCACTTATCGCGGCTACTACACAACCGGTGGAGCTAAAGGTGTGGGTGAGTCCACGAACCGCGGTGTGGTTGTCAGTATGGTGGCTATCATCATTTCTGACTATGTGCTTACTAATTTTATCCGTCTTTATTTTCAGTTGGTGCAGTGATGGAAATTGCCATTAAAATTAGAGATTTAAAAAAATCCTTTGATGAGGGCAAAGACTTTGTTCTTAATGGAATCGACTTAGATATTCCCAAAGGTCAGATCACGATGATTATTGGTTTTAGCGGTACCGGCAAAAGTGTGTTGATGAAACATATTTTAGGACTGATGACTCCAACATCTGGGACCATCGAGATCTTAGGAAAAACCATTCACGACATGTCCTCCAAAGAAAAAGCAGTGTTCCGTCAAAAGATGGGCGTGATGTTTCAATATGCGGCTTTGTTCGATGACATGACGGCAATCGACAATGCGTGTTTTCCGATAAAGGAACATCGAAAAAATTTAAACCCTAAAGATAGAAATATCTTAGGAGTTAAGAAGCTTGAAATGGCGGGCTTAGACGCCAAGCATCACAGTAAATTACCCGGCGAATTGAGTGGTGGTATGAGAAAACGTGTAGCTTTGGCCAGAGCTATTGCTTTAGATCCAGACATTTTGCTTTATGATGAGCCTACAACGGGGCTTGATCCCATTTTGACAGAGATGGTAGATGAATTGATAAGATCGACTCATGACAAGATTGAAGGAGCAACTTCGGTGGTAATTTCCCACGACCTTCATGCCGCTTTTCGTATTGGCGACTTTGTTATAATGTTGCATGAAGGTAAAGTGTTAATGAAGGGTACTCCGGATGAATTTTTAAACACGGATCATCCATTAGTTAAGAAATTTGTTTCGAAGGGAGTAAAAAAGCAATGAGATCTACCGAACTGAAAGTGGGCTTATTTGCTTTGGTGGCGTTAGCTGTCGTTGCTGTCATGAATATCAAATTATCAAAAAACCCATCGGTGCTTGGCGCCTCTACAGATTTATATTTTTTAGTTGATGATGCCAGCGGATTAATTTCGAACACTGCCGTAAAAGTTGCAGGTGTGAAAGTCGGAATTATCAAATCCATTTCTTTAGACAAAGGCCGAGCTAAAATTGAAATTTTAGTTCAAAGTGGATTGGATTTAACAAAAAGCGCAAAAGTTGAAATCGTATCCAACGGAATTTTAGGTGATCGTTACATTTCAATCATCGGCGGTGACCCCACTGATGAGCAATTAGAATCCGGTGATGAAATAAAAAATATTATTGTGACGGGATCCCTTGGCGATGTGATGGGAGAAGTCAGTAAAGTGGCGACTGCCTTGCAAGAAGTTGCAAGTGCCCTTAAATCCGCAACAGTCGATGGAACAGACGCCACACCCATTGGTCGAATCGTTGTAAATATTGAACGACTAACGGAAGACTTAGCCCAAATCACAGCTGACAATAAAGACAAAGTGAATAACGTGATTGATGGAGTTGAGGAGCTGACCGAAACTTTAAAAATCGCATTCGGTGAACAAGGCCGAGACGAATTCAAACAAGCCTGGGGCAACGTCACCCAAAGTATGGGTAAGCTTGATCGTTCGCTGGCTAATATCGAAGAAGTCACCGGTAAAATGGCAGACGGCGAAGGCACAATTGGCCGATTACTAAATGACGAAGAAACTGTTAACGGAATCAATAAAGCCGTAGATAATTTAAACCGTGTCTTAGGCGGTGCCTTAAGTTTACAAACAACTTTTGATTATCACTCAGAATACATGATGGACCGCTCCGACATTCAGTCGTTCGTCGGCTTACAAATCCAACCAGGATTAGACAGATACTATTATCTAGGAGTCGTCATCGACCCACTGGGTGTCACCAAAGAAACATCATCACGCACAAGCACTACAACAACTCCACCAGGATCTAATGTTGTCACAGAAACCGATCGTAGCAACACCAACAAAGACGCCATCAAGTTCACAGCCTTATTCGCCAAAAACTTTTACGACTTCACATTTAAAGGCGGCTTGATCCAATCCAGCGGTGGATTCGGTGTCGACTATCACCTCTACCGCCAGAAAGTAAGCTTATCAGCCGAGATGTTTGACTTCGACGATCCCAACCTAAGAATGTTCGCCACTTGGCGCCCATACCGAGGCATCTACTTGGTCGGCGGCGGAGACTCAATCCTTGAGCGCGACGAGCGTGATTTCAATCCATTCGTCGGCGGTGGTTTATCCATCACAAACGATGACATCAATATTTTTGCCACTCAATTCTTCCGATAAATTTATTTCGAGATATTTTTAAAGTTTTCCCGAAATTCCTTTTTATCTAAATTCAAACCTTCCTATACTTTTAAAAAACGAGTTCGGCTTGGCACGTTGGCTTGCTAACTTAATTTTTTGCGGAATGAAGGTTCTTATATTAATAAATGTCGACCCGCCCATCCATGGGCTCTGGCGCGAGTCGCCTTCGGCCAAACCAATCTTTTTGTAAAGCCACATGCCCGCTGTGGCCGGCGGCGAGCGCATCCTGCTCTCGCGAGGTCGACATTTATTAATATAAGAACCTTCATTCCGCAAAAAATTAAGTTATTGCAAGCCAATGTGCCAAACGTATGTTTGAGTTTTTTAAAAGTATAGGAAGGTTTGAATTTAGATAAAAAGGAATTTCGGGAAAACTTTAAAAATATCTCGAAATAAATTTATCGAAAGGATTGAGGGGCAAAAAAAATATTGATGTCATTGTTTGTTTGAGGGCCTTTAATGGATTATAAGGGGAGTATGAAGAGAAATATTTTGATTAGTGTCTTTAATAAGAAGAACCTTGAGTTGTTGGCCGATATTTTTAATAAGACGACGGATGTTATTATTAGTACGGGCGGGACGGCGAAGGTTTTAAGGAAGCTTGGTTTTGAAGTTAAAGATGTGGGTGATTTGACGGACTTTCCGGAAGTGATGGATGGAAGAGTTAAGACGCTCCATCCGAAAATTCACATGGGCTTGCTCGCACGAAAAGATCATGAAGAAGACATTAAGACGTTGAAGAAATTTAATGCCGAGTTTTTTGATATTGTGATTGGTAACCTTTATGATTTTGAAGCAGGTTTAAAACAAAATAATTCTGAAGATCAACAGATTGAATTGATTGATATCGGTGGACCTTCGTTTTTACGTTCAGCAGCTAAGTCTTTTCAAAGAATTACTGTGATTTGTGATCCTGAAGATTATGTTTTGTTGAAAGAGCCTGTGTCTTTGGAAAAACGTAAATGGCTTGCGGCTAAAGTTTTTCGTCACACTTCGTATTATGATTCGCAAATTGCAGAATGGTTGTCTTCAGAAATATTGGGTGAACATTCTTTTGGAGTTAAGAAGGTTGAAGAACTTCGTTATGGTGAAAACCCCCAACAGAAAGCTTACTGGTTAAAGAATTCGGATTCAGGATTGCATAACGCCGAGATTCTTCAGGGCAAACAACTTTCGTATAATAATATTTTAGATTTAGATGCTGCGGTTCAGACGCTCATTGAATTTAAAGATCCCGCCGTTGTCTGTGTTAAACATACGAATCCTTGTGGTGTAAGTCTTGGTGCAGATCTTTTCGAAGCAACTACTAAAGCCCTAAAAGCTGATCCTTTAAGTGTGTTTGGCGGAATTATCGCTTGTAATCGGGAAGTCACTGTAAAGGAAGCCGAACTGTTCAACTCGATATTTCTCGAGTGTATCATTGCTCCTGGGTTTTCATCTGAAGCCTTAAATTTGTTTAAAACTAAAAAGAATTTAAGACTTTTGAAATGGCCCAAACTTGCTGATTTCAAAAATAAGAAATTATTGCTGCGTACTGTGGCTGGCGGACTGTTGGCTCAAACGGCGGATGCAGTTCGAATCAATACCGATGATTGGAAAATCTATGGTGAAGAGCCTAGCCCTGAAATCATGAAAAGTTTGATATTTGCATGGAAGGTTTGTGCTCATCTAAAAAGCAATGCAATTTCTTTGGCTTCGGGTGTAACAACAGTTGGTTTAGGTATGGGACAAGTGAGCCGCATCGATTCTGTCGAGCAAGCTTTCAAACGACAAGAAACTCATCATCCTGAAGCTAAAAACATTGTTGTCGCCAGTGACGCATTCTTTCCTTTTTCGGATTCCATCGAATTTATTCACTCTAAGGGTGTGAAATGGATTATTCAGCCGGGCGGATCAATAAAAGATGAAGAAGTTATTTCCAAAGCGATGCAATTAGGTGTTACAATTTTGATGACAGGTGACAGACACTTTAAGCATTAAAGTAGGACAGCGTGATTTCGCTTAAGCGACTAGACACTGACTTACGCTAAAACCAAGGATTTTGTTTTGGAAAAACACAGTGAAAAGACAGAATGGATTGTAAAGTCTTCGTCCCAGATTCTTGGTCCGTTTACGACCGATCAGGTCAATGATCTTATCAAAAAGAAAAACGTAATACCGATCGATGAAATTATTCCTGAAGGTGGAAATTGGTCTTATGTTCGTGACGTTCCAATCTTTTTACCCGCTTTAAATAAGCAGGCAAAAACCGCTGGTGTGGAAATTACGAAAACTCAGAATGTAACAAACACATACACCGATGATATGACATCTACAGAATTGATGGATGACACCGAAGAGCTTTCACATGTAGGTGGGATCGATCGAACAAACCCCAATCCTAAAATTCAACCTATACGAAGTGCGCAACTGCCAAGACCAGGTTTTGATGCTTTTATTAAACCAAAAGTTGAAAAAAAATCGTCGTCAAGTTTCTATGTCACTTTGTTTTTGTTAATCATCAGCTCGGCTTTTGCTGGATTTTATTATAAAGATTGGATCATCAGTCAGACATTGAAATTTAATAGCGCTGAAGTTATTACAAAGTCTCAACAGAGTTTAGCCATTGGGGATTACAAAGCCTCTTATGCAAGCTTTCAAGAGCTAAATCAATTGGAAGCTATTAAAGAAGAGATCACGGGATTTTATGTTCAGTTTGCGGCCTTAGTTTTAAACCAAGAACGTCAGACGGTTTATGCAAGGGATCTTCTGGAAAAATCAAAAAAGGACATTAAAAAATCTCCAGAATGGTTGACGACTATGGGATTGTCTTACTTGATTGATCAAAATTATTCTTTGGCGCAAAAGTTTTTAAATCAAAGTATCAATGCTAATCCTGATTTTTTACCCGCGTGGATTAACCTAGGTCACTTATATTTTAATCAAAACAAATTTCAGGAATCTTGGGACTTTTACTATTCAGCATATTTGCGGGGGTACAGAGAAGGTCACGTCACGGTTTATATGGCCTTGTCTTTAATTGAGCAGTGGAGAATCACAAAGGATCAAAGACTTTTAGTGCGTGCACATGATCTACTAAATAACTTTTTATCTACCAGTGCCGATCGAAGATATTTAAATCAAATACTATTGTTATGGTTGAACCAAAAATTAAATTCAAAAGATTCAAAAGATCTAGACATTGATTTGCTAGCCTACATTGAGTCTGATCCTTACGTGAGTTCAAAATTTAGACTAAACGTTTACGAATTTAGTTTAGAGAGTAAAAGATTTGAAGGTTTTTGTTCGGATGTTTTTAAAGGCTTGGATGACAAGAATTTAAATTCTTTGTTATTCAAAAGTCTTTGCTATTTCAAACTTGGTTTTGTAGGAAGGGTGACAGAAGAGCCTATCGAAAAGGCTGAAGCTTCATTTCCCAAAGAAACTCTGGTTTTTGCGGTCAAATCTGTAATTTTAGATAATATCGATGAAACCTATCAAAAAAGTTTATTGATTGGCCGTGCTTTAAGTTCTGATGCAAGCTCTAAACATATACTGCCCTTGATTCTGCAGGCAAGATTTTGCGAACAAAAAAATGATATGGTGTGCGCAGCTAAATATTGGAACTCTGTATATGAAAAAAACAAAGTTGAGATTGGAGCGTATGTAGGTTTAGCGAAATATTATTTGAGTAAAAGTGATAGTCAAAAAGCTAAGATGTGGATTGCTGACGGATTATTACTCTCACCTTCATATAGCCCTTTGCTTGCCCTAGATAAATAAATCTTTGTACAATCTAAAGGTGGTTTTTGGTTTAGTGTACGTTAGTCATCCTAAACATAAACCTCAAAATCAAATAGGAAGTTTAAAATTAAATGCTAGATTTTTTAAAAGCTTATAAAAAGCTTGATCCCAGTGCTTCTGGATATTTAGAAATCGCCTTACTTTATCCAGGGCCAAAAGCTATCCTTTTTCACAGGATCGCAAATTTATTTTATAAAATAAATTTTATATTTGTAGCCCGAATCTTCTCAGAACTTGCTCGTTGGATCACCGGCATTGAAATCCATCCAGGGGCCACCATCGGCAAGCGATTAGTCATAGATCACGGCATGGGCGTTGTTATTGGCGAAACTGCAATCGTTGGTGATGACTGTTTGATCTACCACGGCGTCACTCTTGGCGGCACCAGCCAAGACAAAAACAAAAGACGTCACCCAAAAATTGGCAACAATGTCTTGATCGGCGCCGGCGCAAAAATTTTAGGCTCCATTGAAGTCCAAGACTTCGTCAAAATCGGAGCCAATTCGGTGGTCACAACAGATTGCCCCAAAAATTCCACAATCGTTGGAATACCCGGACGTCGGATAAATTAAGATAATTTTCGAAAGTAAGGATTCTTAAAAGAAACTTCCTTATTTATACATCAAATATGGGCTCGTTGGCATGAAGTCTTGCCAGAATAAAAAAGGGAATCTTTTAATACTTTATGTCTCTAAGGTCGGCGAAGCCTTGTCATTCGCTTTGAAAAATTGTTTTGTAGAGCACGAGGATCTTGCCTGAAAAGCTTCATGCCAACGAGCCGACCTTAGAGACATAAAGTATAAAAAGATT
>JANODG010000013.1:0-27334 GCA_031412575.1 Bdellovibrionales bacterium | reverse complement strand
CTAAAACATCAATGGCATTTTCATCACCCGCCATAATTTTTCGTGCAAGCTGAACTTCTTTTGCCGACCTTGCAAACGCAAACTGAGAAAATAGTGTTGTTATCAAGATTGCGAAGAATACCTGTTTAAACTGCCTCATCCTTACTCCTTAGCTTTTGACCGCAATAAGCTTATTATTCGAGCAAGGTAAGTTCTGTCAATTGATCAAAGATCAGATGTAGTAAGGTAAATAAAAAAAGAATAACTTCCATTTTAGATCTAAATCCACATCTAGTACTTCGTGCTGCAAAGCCCTTTATAAGGAACAAAAAAGCCCAAAAGAATATCTTTCTTTTGGGCTTTATAAATTTTTAACATCGTATGAATAACTATGCCTTATATGGTCTGTATTCCATATCTAAATCACGAGCTACTGGCTCATAAGTTACATAACCGTTATAAACGTTTAAGCCTTTTAATAAAGACTTATCGTTAGCAATGGCTTCTTCAACACCTAAGGCTGCGATTTTTGAAGCGTAACCGAAAGTGGCGTTTGTTAACGCGTACGTTGAAGTACGAGCCACAACACCTGGCATGTTAGGTACACAGTAATGAATTACACCACTGATCGAGTATGTTGGTTCTTGGTGAGACGTCGGTCTGCAAGTTTCAATACAACCACCTTGGTCGACTGCCACATCCACAACCACACTACCTTCTGACATTGTGTTGATCATTTCTTTAGTCACTAATTTTGGTGCTTTACGACCAGCAATTAAAACTCCACCGATTAAAAGGTCTGAATCTCTAACACAAGATTCAATGTTCGATACGTTAGAATATAAAGTTCTTAAACGACCTTGAAAAACGTCATCTAAATACTCTAAACGTTTTTGGTTTACATCCAACACAGTGACATCAGCACCTAAGCCCACAGCCATTTTAGCCGCGTTAGTTCCAACGATACCAGCACCTAGAATAGTTACACGTCCACGGTGAACACCCGAAACTCCACCTAATAAAATTCCTTTTCCACCACGATCTTTTTGTAAATAAAAAGCACCGATCTGGGTCGCCATACGTCCCGCCACTGCGCTCATTGGAACCAATAATGGAAGACTGCCATCTGCAGCTTCAATAGTCTCATAAGCAACAGCTTTAACTTTCTTTTGACATAAAACTTTAGTTAACTGAGGCTCAGCCGCTAAATGTAAGTAAGTGTAAATGATCTGGTTTTCTTTAAGTAAGTCATATTCAGCAGGAAGTGGTTCTTTAACTTTAACAATCATTTCTGCCGTTTTATAAATTTCAGCCTTTGTATTTAAAATTGTAGCGCCAGCTTTTTGGTACTCTTCATTTGTAATGAAGCTTCCAAGACCTGCGTCTTTTTCTACATAAACTTTATGGCCTTCTAAAACCAATTGTCTGACACCGGCTTCAGTTAAACCTACGCGATTTTCTGAAATTTTAATTTCTTTTGGTACACCTATGATCATTTAAGACCTCCCTAGTTCTTTAATTTAAAATATTTTATAACAATTTAGCGCGTTGATATGAATCTACAAACCTTTTATATAATGGTTTCTAGTCCACAAACAGCTAAATCATTTGCTTATTCTCTGAGTTATAATCGTTTTCAGTAAGTTGGCAAATGGAATAGGACGACTTCTGACTTAAGATGGACTTCATCAATTGATTCATCAAATCATGACCTGATTTATAAAGAACTAGATGACCCAGCAAAGGATGACCTAGGGTCATCATGTCGCCAATGGCGTCCAAAATCTTATGTCGAACAAATTCATTTTTATATCTTAATCCTTCTGGATTTAAGATTCTTTCTTGGTCTAAAACTACAGCATTTTCTAAGCTTCCACCTAGTGCTAAACCTCTAGACCTTAACATTTCAACGTCTTTCATAAATCCGAAGGTTCTAGCTGACATGATTTGCTCGGCAAACGATCTAGGACTAAGTTCAAATTCAAAATGCTGTTCACCAATACTAGGATGGGCAAAATCAATGGTGTTCGTTATTTTTAACCCGCCATAAGGGTAAATTTCGGCATACTTTTGTTCGTTACCTACTTTAACGGGATGCTGAATTTTGAAATAATATTTAGGTTCTTTATATTCGTAAATGCCAGCTTGAGTTAACTTTTCATAGAAAATCTTAGAGCTGCCATCTAAAATCGGCATTTCGGGTCCGAAGACCTCAATTCTTAAATTATCTATGCCTAAGGCTGCAACTGCGGACAAAGCATGTTCGACCGTTGAAACACTGGTCTTCTGATTGATTCCTAAAGTTGTGGCCATATCGGTGGCCATCACTTGTTCAGGAGTGAGTTTAAATGTTGGATCCCCAGGTAAATCTCTTCGTATCAAGTGAATGCCTGATGACGCCGGTGCAGGGACAAAATGCGCTATTGCTTTTTGTCCTGAATGTAAGCCTATACCTTCGATTATTACGGTTTTTCCAAGTGTTCTTTGAAATGACATATCAAGAATTAATCAGAGTTAAGGGAAAAAATCAAATTTAAAACCTTAATACCTTTAGAAACAGCACGTTCGACTCAGCCTTTAAGACTCAAATGATGGCATTTACTTTAAAGCAAATTCTTATTAGCCTAATAATAAAAAAAATAATGGAGACACAATGAAAGCTACAAAAATACTAATTTTACTTAATTCGATCGCTATTCTTTTTGGATTTAATATGGCCTTAGCTTGTGATGAAGGAGCAGTAAGTTCATCGAAACGAATGATCGAAGCTGTGCTTTCGGATGTGATTAAAACCTACCCGATGACAGGTGGAGGTGGAATTTCAGAAATAAAGATGATGGCGACAAATACTTACAGAATTACAATTCTTCAAGAAGAATCGCCCCATGTATTCACCTATGAATTAAAATCTCAGGCGAACTGCAAAATTAAAATCATGAAAAAAACAGAAAATAGCTCATCAAAGAAGAAGTAAATATTTCGGACAACTACTTTCGACCCAATCGCTTTCGTCTAAATTCATATCTTCAAATGAAGTAAGAGTTAAGACTCGATAAATTGGCTTGAATTTAAATGTTCAACTCCCATGTCTGTGATCTCGCGTCCCCTTGGGGTTTTACGAATCAAACCTTCTTTGATTAAAAAGGGCTCGTAGACATCTTCAATGGTGTCACGCTCTTCGCTTAAGGCCGCAGCCATTGTGTCGATCCCGGCAGGGCCACCTGCAAATTTATTTTTTAGCGTCCACAGATAAGATCGATCCATACGCTCTAAACCAAGTTCGTCGACTTCAAGATGTTTTAACGCAAAGTCAGCCAAAGCTTTATCAACAAGCTTCTGCCCCTTAACTTCGGCATAATCACGAATCCGACGAAGAAAGCGATTGGCCACACGTGGTGTTCCGCGACTTCGCCGCGCCACTTCCATCTGACTTTCTGGATCTAACTTAATTTCTAGCAAATCCATCGAGCGTTCAATAATTTTTACTAAAGCTTCGGGAGTGTAAAATTGAAGACGTTCATGAATGCCAAAGCGATCACGAAACGGAGCTTTAAGCAGACCCGATCTGGTCGTCGCGCCCACTAAAGTGAAGGGCGAAATTTGAAATCGCATGGACTGTGCCCCTAAACCTTCACCAGTGATCAAATCAATAAAAAAATCTTCCATAGCCGAGTACAAATACTCCTCGATGTCGCTATTTAGCCTATGTATTTCATCTATAAATAAAATCGAGTTAGGCTCAAGACTTGTCAGCAAAGCGGCAATGTCACCTTTTCTAGAAATTGCCGGTGCAGACGTGGCTTTAAATGGAACTTCCATTTCATTGGCTAAGATTTGCGCCAAAGTTGTCTTACCCAATCCTGGTGGACCACTTAAAAGAACATGGTCTAAACTTGATTTACGACTACGAGCTGCTTGAACAGAAATCTTTAACTTTTCTAAAGTCTGTTCTTGTCCAGGAAAATCCGAAAACGATTTCGGTCTTAGGGCACGATCTAAATTCTGATCCTTACCTTCGTCAAAAGTTCCTTTAGTCCAATTTTGTTCTGTAGATTCCATAAATTTATCCAACTTATTATTTTTTTAAATATTTGACTCAATTTATCCTAAGCAAAAAGTTTGTTCTGTGACTCAAAGTCATTAAATTTGGCTCAACAAATTTAAACTTCGCTTAAAGTTATTTTCAAAACTGTCTTGAGGGTCAACTTCAGCAAGTACATTCTGAACCTCAGTTAATGGAAACCCTAAATTCACCAATGAAACTTTTAATTTTTTAATTTCTGGCAACAGCATGTCTTCTGCGGCTATTGGGTTTTTCTTTTCTGACCAATCGAGCTCGCCCATTTTTAATAAAATTTGTTCGGCCGTTTTCTTACCAATTTTTGGCAGTCCACTTAAAGCTTTTAAATCTTTATTGATCACCATTTCTTGAAACTTTTGAACGGTTGCTGAAGATAATATTCCTAAAGCCACCTTTGGACCCACGCCATTTACTTTAAGAAGTGAATGAAAAAGCTGTTCTTGGACTTTGGATTCAAAACCAAAAAGTGTGATCTGATCTTCTCTCACATGGGTGTAAATTTTGACTTTAATATTTTGACCCACGTGATTTGATGCCCAAACGCCTTGTGGAACATAGACTTGATAACCTACCCCTTGAACTTCGATGTGAACCACACCCTCGTCTTTATCGAAAATTTTTCCGTGCAACATTGAAATCATAATGATCCTTTTTTAAAGACCTTAATTTGGTTTGAACGTGGATGATACAATTTAAAGTCTGACCAAATTCGAAAGTCTTGCTTTTACAGAATACTCCCTAGCATGCACATAAGCTAAACCCAAAGCGTCTGCGGCATCAAACTCTAATACAGAATCTAATTGTAAAAAATTTTTGACAGCGCGTGCCACTGTTTCTTTGGCGGCATGACCACTGCCAGTCATCATCTTTTTCATTTGAGTCGGAGAATATTCAAAGATTTCAACTGGATGTCTAGATATGCAAGAAATTGCTACACCTCTGGCTAATCCCAGACGAAAAACACTTTGAGGATTTTTACCTAGAAAAACCTTTTCGATGGCAGCCATCTGAGGCCGATATTTTTCTAAAATCAAATCCAACTCATCTCTGATAAATGCAAGCCGTTGATTAGGATCAAGCTTGGGGTTGGTGATTACACCATGAGCCACATAGCTAATTTGTTGGTTTTTTGCGCTTCTATTCTGTTGATCATTTTGTGGATTAAAACAAACAACTCCATACCCAAGATTAATGGAACCAGGGTCAATTCCTAGAATAAAAATGGGCTCTGTTATTTTCATAATCTCCGTCGGTTTAATCAAAAGCTAATTAATGCTAACCTAATGTTTCACTCACAATCAATATTCAAATTGCCCTTCTCAGATTCAGATGCCAATATAGAACTGGAGCGAAAGGGTTATGGATATTATGTCACAACAAAAAAATATTCAAAAAGTGAAAGAGTCTCAAGAAGATCAAATGAAGATCTCGGAAACAATCTCCAAGTACCAAGAGCTTTATGATAAAGATCCAAGTTCAAAAATCTTTGCCCCTTTAGCTGAAGCATATCGCAAAGCTGGCCAACTTGAAATGGCTTTAAGAATAGCAACCCAAGGAACTAATGAACATCCAGGCTTTGCCAGTGGGCTTGTAACGTTAGCGCGAATTCTTATTGATACTTCAGAACATAATGAAGCTATTTCTTATCTAAAAACTGCCGTTGAACTTTCTCCTGATAACTTTTTAGCTCATAAACTTTTGGGCGAATCCTACATTAAACTTATGCAGCCTTCGAAAGCTTTGCAGGTTTTTAAAATGGCACTTTACTTAGATCCTTTGGATGAGTTTGCTAAAAAAATGGTTAAAAAGTTAGAAAGCCTTAGTGCTGCGGACTTCAAAGACGATGTGCTAACAGTGGCCCCAACAGAGAAAAGTGAAGATAAATCGAAGTCAATGAATGAAAATAAGCGCTTGTTGACGTCTTACAATTTAGATCGTTACGTTTCTTTAATCGACGCCTTCATATCTAGAAATGATTTTGATAAAGCAAGTCAAACGTTAACAGAAGCTTTTGAAAACATTGGTAAAAGCCCGGAACTTCAAAGACGCCAAATTTTCTTGTCGAAAAGATTTGCAGACTCAAGCCAAGACATAAATGATATTGACACCAAAGCTAACCTGCAATTAAAGATTTTAAACAGGCTTTTAGATCGAATCGAAGACCGTCGAATTTATTAAGGTCAAATTCATAAACATTAGGATTAAATATGTATTCAACTTCAGATTTTAAAAAAAACTTAAAAATTATGATTGATGGCGACCCATATGCCATCGTCGACTTTCAGCACGTGAAGCCTGGAAAAGGTAATCAGTTCACACGAACAAAATTAAAAAATATTTTAACTGGTAGTAATTTAGAACGCACTTTTAAAAGTGGTGAAAAATTTGAAGTTCCGGATATTGAGTTTCGTGATGTGACTTATCTTTACCAAGATGAGCACTTTAACTTTATGGATCAGAAAAACTTCGAACAGTTTTCTTTAAGCACTGAAGTCCTTGGAGATTCTCGTTTGTATTTAAAAGAAAATCTTCAAGTGAATATGATTTTATTCAATGGTCGAGCTATTTCTATCGAACTTCCAAACCATGTGGTCTTAAAAATCAAACAAACAGACCCTGGACTAAAGGGCAATACTGTTTCAAATACAACTAAACCCGCGTTTTTAGAGTCTGGGGCCAGCGTTCAAGTCCCGCTTCATATCAATGAAGGTGATTTAATTAAGGTCGACACTCTAGAAGGTACTTACGTTGAGCGAGTATCCAAAGAATAGTAACTTAAGCCGCTATAAAGACACAAGAATTTGATTTTTATGCCGATATGTTATTACTATGAAATCATTCTTTGATGCGGTTAAAAATTCAACAGGAACTTCGGAAGATATTTTAAATATCACTCAACTCTTAATCCGTGATACGACATGGATTGAAATGTCGCCAAAAAAAGAAATTGCAAGAATTTCTACTTTTTTATGCCAATCTAAAAACTTTGAAGCTTTAAAGTTGTTACTTCTTTGCAGTTTAAAAAAACCAGAAAAAATCCCAGGGGATGCCTTGTTATATTTTACAAGTATGAATTCAAATTTAGACATTCAGAATTCTGTGTTTATGTCCCTACATAAACAAGATCCTATTTTTAAAAATTATTTGTGCCCTTATACGCTTAAGCCAGAACTTTACGAACATAAAATCAAAGAGCAGTACAACACATATTACAAAAAGTATCTGAAAACAAAGGAAGAACTTGTTGATAAGTTACAGTTCGCCAGATCTCAAAGATTAGAAGTTGAAGTCAAAAAAACTCTAGAAAAGCTGATTGAAGCTTTTCCAAATGATCCTTCCTTTATCGCAGAAAAAAGTAAATACTTCGAAAAAGAAGCAGCACGAGTTATTGATAAAAGTAATAAGTCTTTAGAAAAATTAAAATCTACATCGGATAACTATCATCAGGCCCAGAATCACATTCAGTCGTTTAATGCCGAAGAGGTTTATAATGCTATAAATTCTTTTTTCGACGACAAGCAAACTGAATATCTGATGGAAATATTTATGCTTGCCAGCGAGGATGACACCGTTGTGTTTATTCTTGATCAAAATGAA
Source organism: Bdellovibrionales bacterium (assembly GCA_031412575.1). GTDB lineage: Bacteria > Bdellovibrionota > Bdellovibrionia > Bdellovibrionales > UBA1609 > JAMLIO01. Next base: position 19,677 of record JANODG010000013.1, on the reverse strand, counting down.
TCGCTTAAAAATAAACACTTTTGGACGTATGTTGAACTTTTAATTTCAAAGCGCCGCTATATCGAGGCTTTATCGCAAATTAAGGAAGCCAACAAAACAAACTCTACAGACGACGAATTCAATTACTACTATTTTAGTGCTATATGCTTGTGGAATCTGAATGATAAGTCGACGGCTATAGATATTATGAAATCTATATCAAAGGTGAAGCCAAACTTTAAACAAACTTTATTTTATATAAACATTTGGCAAAGACACAGTGATGTGGCTTAAATTTACAAAGCTTTACAGGTACGTAACTTTAAAAAACATCGTTTTGATGTTTTTGTTGCTTATTATAACCTTTGCTATTTCTTTTTTTAAACCCAGAATTGAACTTAGAATCAAACAATTGATTGTCGAAGAAGTAAAAAAAATTAACGATATTGAAAACTTCAATTTAAACAGCTTAAAAATAGGATTTTTACCACCTAGAGTTGAATTTACCGAAACCGAAGTTAAACTTCGAAACATAAAAAGTGTCAAAAGATTGGTGGTTAAAAAAATAAAAGTTTACCCAGAGTTGCTTCGTCTTCTAAGTTTCGACGTCAAAATTAAGGGCTTATTCATTGAAGGTCTCGAAGTTGAAATTGAAGACGACCCTACCCAACCCCCTAAAGAGATTAAATTTTCGTACACAGATATTAATAGCATTCCTCTTTCGAACCTTTATATTGAAAATTCGAACGTTAAATATAATAAAATCAATTTCGATATTGGGTTTTTTCAAATTAAAAAAAGATGGAATCGCATTGATATCTACTCGGACTTTAACTCTGTAACCAATATTAAAGATGCGCCTGAAATTAACATCAATCGACTTTCGATGGAAATCAAAGAGAATAACACGAAGCTCAAGCAATTAAGTATAGTTTCGAAAGACTCTAACCTACAGATAGGTTTTGAAATAAAAAAACCATTTAACGAAAAGATTTTAGACTTAAGTAATTTAGAATCAGCGGACTTAAGATTAAGTTCAAAAATAAATTTATCCAATTTCAAAACAGTATTTGAAAAGCTATTTAAAATAAAAGTTAAACGACTTGAAGGTATGGCCCAGGTCTTGGCTTTTAATGGATTGAACAAAAATAGTAAAGAGATTGAGGTCACACTAGAAGCTGAAGATTTAGCTTTTAATGAATTTTATGCCGAAAAAGTTTCAACCAGCGGATTTTTATCAAAAAAGAAATTTAAATCGAAATTTTTAAATCTCACCAACAAAAATCTCACGTTAAAAACTGAAAACTTAATAGTTGAAAAAAACCAAAACAACTTTTCGATTTCAACAAAAGGCGAAATTAAACATTTTGAACTTGGTGGCTTTTTATTAGAGAATTTAAGTTTAAAGGGTGTTCCCGCTTATATGCCCGCACAATTCAATTATGACTGCGAGGGGCTGGTTAGCCCCTCGATGAACTTAGCTTGCTCTGTGAATGGGGACATTAAAGATCTTATTGTCTGGAGCGATCTAAAGCGAACTGACAAATCCATAATCGTCCAACTGGCCCCGAATTCGTTTTCAGGCAAAGCACAAATCTATGACTCTTATGTAGACTTTGAAGCGTACAATGATTTTAAGAATTCTCACGTGTCTTTTAAAGGCTCTGTTGACTTTATAAAAGGATTTAACGTTGCCTACAGGTCGGACTTCTTTAATTTTTCCGACGTAAAAAATTTAGCAAATATCCCCTTATCAGGATTTGGAAGCATTACAGGAACTTCGAAAGGTTCAGCCCTTTGGGGCGAAATCGACTTAAAAGCAGATTTATCTAACTTTGAATTTTTTAATTATTATTTTGGTCAAACTATAAGTGACGTCAGGTATGCGAAACAAAAGATCTATTTAAATAATACAAAGAATGTGATTAACGAATCTGTGGTCAATTCTGAAATTGAATTTGATCTGAAAGACATGACGATTGCTGTGAACTCCGAATCACCTAAGGCTTCTGTCCAAGATATTCTGTTTGCCATTAAAAAAATTGCAGAGCCTCCAGTTTATTTGTCAGGGGAAGGGAATTTTAAAATTTCAGCGTCTGGCCCTTTAAATTTAGGACAAATGACTTACGACATTAAAGCTCAATTTAAAGATGGGTTCATCTTCAAAGATAGATACAAAAATTTAGATTTAAATATTGTCGCCAACCAAGGACAAGTTAAAACTCAAAGCACTTTAGATTTTCTGGGCGACAGAATAAATATCGAAGGCACAGTGGACCCCGAAGGCCAACTCGACATTATTGCAATTGCGGATAGTATCAACCTTTCCCGTGTTAACGCTGTGAAAGATCTTGGACTTCAAATTTCTGGATTGTCCCAAATACAACTTCATCTGACAGACTTTATTCTTTTACCTATTGTGGAAGGGCAATTTGAATCTGCAAACTTAAAGCAAGATATCACGCAGCTTGGTTTAACTGTCTTTGACTTCCAAATTCATAAAAACTATTCCGAAGTTTCCGGCTCCTTCTTTAATAAGTCTGCTGAGGGAACAGCAAAAATTCCACATAATGCATCAGGACCTTTTGAAGTGAAAATGAGTTTATCCGATCTTGATCCTTTTAAATTTATGACTTTGTTTGATTCAAAAATTTCTAAAGTAGGATCGAACACGCAGATTTCTGGATTGGTCGATTTGAAAGCTTCGAGTTTTGAGATTAAAAAATTAAACGGAGATTTAAATTTTTCTAAGTTTAACATTATTTCTGATAAGAACTTTTTAAGCTTAAAAGACCCTACCAAAATTAAAGTTATAGATGGTCGCCCATTAGGCGTTGTGAATTTCACAGATAACTATAGCAACGATTTAAAAGTATTTTTTGGCGAATCTGAAAACTTTGTGAAAGGGTCTTTAAATTTGGGATTTCTTAGGACTATATTACCTTCGGTGGAAGAGATTCAAGGAACCGCAGAGCTTGATGCCTACTTTAGTATTCAGCCCGAATTTAAATTTACGAAAGGTAAAGGAAGACTTGAAAATCTAAGTCTTAAAGTCGAAAATATTCCCCACAGCTTTCGAGATATAAATACGCCGCTTACATTTCAAGATAAGTCGATTTACTTAAATGATATTATAGGAAGTTTCGCCAATGGAAATTTAGATGGAAAGGGCCGCGTCTACTTTGAACAGTCTGTTGGGGTGGATTTGTCAGGTACTGTTGAAAAGATCAACTTAAACATTCCTGAAGATATAAAAACAGTGGTGTCTGGGAACTATTTCGTCAAAGGAATGGGGTTTCCTTATGTGATCGGTGGTGATTTTAAAATTTCAGAGGGATCTTTTGAAAAAGAATTTGAATCCGAAGAATCAGCTAAATACACTATTTTACCTAGCCAATTTTTGCCAAAATCTAAATTACAATCCGATGCCGTTCGCTTTGATTTGAATGTTAAGACCTTAAAACCTATGATTTTAAATAATGCCTATCTTGATGGAAGTGCGAACATTGATTTAAATGTGGCAGGTTCGTCCTCTTTGCCGATATTAAAAGGCCAAGTCAGACTCGTTAATGATTCTAAGGTTATAGTTCAAGACAATAAATTCAATGTGAATTCTGGAGTAATTACATTTAATTCTGTCGCTCCAGAAGATGGAGTTTTGAATATCGATGCCAATGCCAGAATTAAAGATTTCGTGGATATCCTAGAGCGCGAATATGATATTCGAATGATCGTTCAGGGAACTGGCGCTAAGCCCGACATCACTTTCACAAGTCAACCTTCTTTGAGTGAATCCCAAATTCTATCCTTTTTGGCCTTGGGCATGCTTGATTCAAACTCTTTAAATCAAGAGATCAGTCTTGGCGATCAGCAAACTCAAACAGGTTATCAAATAGGTGGAATTTTTCTAAAAAACAGATTTGCCAAAGACATTCAAGATCGTTTAGGGGTACAACTTAATTTTACATCTTCGTATGAAAATCAAGATGTGAGCCCTAAGATTGTTGTGGAAAAGAAGCTCAGTCCAAAGTTTTCAATTCAAGGAAGTCGAACTTTAGGGACTTTTCAGAAAAATACGGCACGCGGTGAGTACAAGATTAATAAAAAGTTATCTATCATAGGATTATATGAAAATTACGACCTCGATAACGACACATCTCTCAATAGGACTCGGCTTATTGATGGTGAAAACGTTTTTGGTGCTGATTTTCAGTATAACTTCGAGTTTCAATAATTATACTTTTGCCGCTGAAAGTGAACTTAGAGCGCCTACCGCAGAAGAGATCGAGAAATTAAAAAACTGGAAAGCGATCTCACGCTCGAAATCCTTAAACCGAAAAATTTTTAAATTGGTGAAATCCAAGAAATCCTTATCTGGTGCTGAAATCACAACACTTGTTGAAAAAAAACTGAAGTCAGAAAGATATTTGACCGCTAAAGTGATCGTCGATGAAACAAATAGAACTATTGACCTGACCAACACCATTAAATATTTAATTATACTTGAAGGTAACATTTATCTGACCCAGCGTTTTATTAATAGCTCTATTGATTTAGATAATTTAATCAGCACTGAAGCTACGATCAAAGATGATTTAAACTTAAGGATCAAACAGACCTACAATAAAAAAGGTTACAACGATGCTCAAATATCAGTCACAGAGAAAAAATTTAATAAAAACACTTTGGTTCGGCTGGTTTACAACATCGACGAAGGTCTGGTTTATTCCTTTGACCGCTTAACTATAAACGGAACTTACTCGAAGAAGAAATCCTTCTACATTAATTTTTTAAAAACAAAAAGTTCAGAACTGGTTAAGACCGGAAAATTTTCAAAGCAAGACATCGAAAATGGAATTAAAAACCTTATCACCCACCTTAGAAACTTAGGCTACTTAGAGGCTACCTACTCTGGTTTACGGGTTGAAAAAAATAAGAATGCTAAAAATAAGGTTGATATTTTTCTGGATCTTTATGAGGGACAACCCACTCGTGTTCAAAACATTCGGTTTGTGGGGAATAAAGACGTGGATAGCGAGTGGCTCACAGTCCTTTTAGGATTTAAAGAAAATGAAATCTTGGATTTTTATAAACTTGAAGCAGGAATTCAGCTTATTCAAGACTATTACTTATCCACGGGTTATTTAGAAGCCGAAATAAATCCTAACAGAAAAGACTTTGTCGAGATCAACGCCGAAAAAAGACGAGCAGATATTGTTGTTGAAATATTAGAAAGCGATAAAGTTATCGTAGGTGATATTAGCGTTGTAGGCCTGACCAAGACGCAAGAATACGTTGTCAGAAACATCATTGATTTTGAGGTTGGGGATGTTCTTACAAACGACAAAATTCTTAAGTCTAGAAGAAGATTAAATTTAAGCGGGTTATTTAGTAAAGTTGAAATCGACTTTGGACAGCTTAATACTGAAGATAATACTTCGCGCTTGATCACCGTCGAAGTTGAAGAAAAGAAACCAGGTGTGGTTCAACTTGGATTTGGATCCCGCTTTAACCAAAGGGCATTTTCTTTAAGGGGTTACGCTGGGGTTCTTTATAAAAACCTTGGGGGCACCGCCAGAGCCGTCAACACTAGAGTTGAACTGCAATCCCGCGTTGATGAACAAGCCTACTTAGAACATAGAGCTTTTATTTCTTATTACGAGCCATTTATTTTTAGTAAGTTAATTCGTGGAAGAACGAGTGTTGATAGCTCTGAAAATATTTTCCAAATTACGGACTCTAAAGTTACTATATTTAGATCCTTGGGTATTAATTTTATTTTAGAGAATAATTTTAACGATCAATTTAAGGCGTCGTGGACTTTATTGGGCATTGATTTTAACAAAGAATTTGAAATCAATGGACTTGACCCAGAAATCCGCGAACAGCTTGGATACTTTGGGCCGACATTACAATTTGACTACAGAAATAACTTATTTTTACCCACTAAAGGATATTTTGTAAGATTACAATCAGAGTATGGAGCCTCGGCTTTAGGAAGCCGAATTATCGCAGAAGGCTCATCTACTGATACTGAATATGTAAGAACCGAAGGAACCTTCACGCAGTATGCATCCCTTAGTCCCCGATTAATATGGGTGAACACTCTTCGTGGGGGTTGGCTTAAAAACTTAAGCCAAGACACACCAAGGTTTCCAAAAAGCCGAGCCTTCTTTTTGGGGGGCTCATCTACCATCAGAGGGTTTGATCCGTCAGACGGTGTTAACGAAAGAATTCCTTCTGACGATGATTTAGGAAGTGACACAAGTGCGCGCGGAGGGGAAGTTTTAGAAATTCCTGAAAATTCCTATTTTTATTTAATCAAAACAGAATTTAGATTTCCATTGCCGATAGCCACAGGTTTGTGGGGCTCTGTATTTTATGATGGTGGATCTGTTATTTTAGACCAAATAGAGCTTAGGGATGCTTACAGAGACGCCGCAGGTTTTGGATTAAGATATGACACGCCAATTGGTGCAGTCACTTTTGATATCGGGTTCAAGTTAGACCGAGATAAAGATCGTGGGGAAAGCCTTCACCGTATCCACATCAACATAGGAACTTTCTAGTAAGGTTTAATAGACTCTAAAAGATTGATCTTACCAATTCTTATTTCTAAGTTTGATTTCAAAACCAAGATAGTTTTCAGACTGTTCGTTTTGAATATTTTCGAAGTTACGTAGTCCATAAATGAGACTGAAATTTAAGTCATAATTTTTATGAATTGAAATTAAACTTACATCAGCTCCGCCGTAATAACTTAACGAACCTGAAGGATCTAAATCCCCAAATCCTAAAACTGGATTTTCAATCATAAGTTTTAATCGCAAGTCATACAGTTTAGTGGTTTTAAGTTTATACTCTGCACGTAAACCAAGGCTAAGAAGACTAGCTTTTTCAAGGTCAATATCAAGGCCGTTATAGATTACAAAATTATCTTCAAAATATTTAACGTCAACTCCTAAATTTAATTTTTCATTTAACGTGTAGTCTGTTCTTAAAGCGAAATTTAAAAGATTTGGTGAATCTCCATCCCAATTATAAATCTGGTTATCATCAATTCTAAATTTTCTCAGTTTGTAACCGGCTTCCACACCAACCCATAGTTTAGGCCAAAATTTATATTGGTATGCAAAATTTAAAGCTTGGTTAAAATCAGTCACCCATGTGGCTTCGAAGCCCGTAGACTTTGCATTCAACTGATTATCCGAGATTTCATAACCTACGTAATATCTTTGACTTTCTTTTAGCTTTTGACGTCTTAAAGCTTTAAGTCTGTCATCTTCTAACTTTTGATTTTGTAAATCTAATTCTTTTTGTCGTTGTAACGCTAATTCTTTTTCTCGATCTACAGGTGGCTCTTCAACGACCACAGGTGTTTCGATCTGTGGTACTAATACATCAGTCACATAATTTTCAACCATTTCGTTTTCAATTTTAATCACATAAAATCTATTAGACTTCTTAACTGCATTAGCAAGACTTGCAGCTTCTTCAGCTGATAATCCATAAACGGTAGCTACCACGCGTCTATTTTTTTCTCGTCCTTCCGCAGAATCGTTAGTATCAATAGGCGCGTCGAAACTAAACCATTTTGTTTGCACTCTGTTTGCTGAAACACCAAATTCCACTAAAAGTTGTTTTAGAATTTCTGCACGGCCTTTAGAGAGTTCAACATTCATTTCATAAGAACCCACCATATCCGTGTGTCCTGATATTAAAAACATAGAGCGAGGCAAAATTTTACCGATTTTTTTTAATGAAACGACAATTGGCATGTCATTTTTTTCAACGTGTGACATTCCTGTTTTATAATTGATCTTAAGACCCAAATGCACAGAATCCGCGCTTGCAGTTGCAAACCAGAAAAAGGTATAAAAAAATAAAATAAAAAACCTAAGCAAGAACAATCCTTTGAGAGTTTTAAATTTCTAAGGTTATATCGGTCATATAAGAGACAATAATGAGTCTTGCTAGACTTAAGTCACTTAAAAATTTACGAAATAGGTTAATTCATAAAATGCATTTTAAATTTTTAGGGCTAAAGTCGATTCCCGCTTATTGGCAAATCCTTTTTTTGGAATAAATTTAAAACCATTTGCCTTTAAGGACCTGTTTAAAGTGCCAACTTTTGCATACGTCGAAAATACGCAGAAGTTTGGGTCCGCAAACTGTGAAAGGAATTGAGTCAAAAAGTCCTCACTCCAGAGTTCGCTTTGAGTGTTAGAGCTAAAAGCATCGTAAAAAATCACGTTGAAGGTTTTATTGATAAGGCTTAGATCCTTTGAGCTCGGGCATGTAAGGTCTGAAATTAAATTGAAATCCATGGGCCCGTTCAGATTCAACGATGAGCTGCTTTCAAAATTCGAATTTGAAGTCGTAGTTGCGATCGAATCTAATTTTAAAGTTTCTTCGATTGTTATTAATTTTGAAATACTTTGAAATCCCACTTTTAAAACTTCAAAACCGTAATCTTTTAAAAAATAAATAAAAAAGTGTTTCAGATAAAATTTCAATGAAAAGTTATAATGAAGACAAAGACTATGCTCGTGAGGAAAGCGTAAATCAAAAGATTCTAGAAATTCTAAAACTTTTTTACTAATCATAAAATCATCTAAATTATCAAGCTTATCTAAATCATCTTGCTCATCAGAAACTAAAAAATTAACAAGCAACAAACCCAGATGGCATTGAAATTTAAATAAGCTTGTAAGTTGATCTTCAAGCTCGAAGGATTCGATCTCAAATTTAAAATTGGCTTTAGTGCATTCGAACACAGTGATCAATTCTAAATACCCAAGGCCCAATCCCATGGACAAAACTTTAAGTCTAAAATCTTTATCTTTTTGATTTATCCCAAGCCGGATAGCTTCACCGTAAATGTACTGACTTTCTGAATACGCACCATGTAAAGAATGCATCCATTCCGAGTTGTTAGATAATGATTTTAGAGTGTAGGAATGGTCTTGGGTTAACACCCATTCGTAGGGAAAATCACCTTGACTGTCCTTAATCTCTAGAACCATAACATTGCTATGAGCGAACTTAAATGGAAAGGCAATCCCTATTTCCCGATCAGTGAAAGATACAACAAGATCTTTGGCTCGAAGGTTTATAAAATTCCTGTCACCACCGTGGATGACTGCCCCAATCGTCGCGGATTGAAGGGAATGGAAACTTGTATTTTTTGCGACGTTTGGGGTTCGGCAGCAAGGTCAGAAGCTGTAAACATGAATCTTCGCGATCAAATCACAAAATTTAGAAGCGTCATTAAGAATAAATTCAAAGCTGAAAAGTTCTTAGTTTACTTCCAAGCTTATACCAATAGCTTTGAAAAAATCGATACTTTACGTCAACAGTTCGAAACCTGTTTAGAGTTTGACGATGTCGTTGGGTTTGTAGTGGGGACCCGCCCCGATTGCATTTCGCCGAAGCTATTTGATTTATGGCAAGAGTTTCATGAAAAAAAATATGTGTCTGTCGAAATTGGAGCCCAAAGTTTTTTTGATCCCCATTTAGAATTTATGAAGCGTGGTCATAATAACGAAGCCACCATCAAAGCCCTTCACCGCATCAAAGAAAATACATCCGTAGATTTAGGGATTCATTTGATGTTTGGTTGGCCTGGGGAAACTTTAGAAGAAGTCATCGAATCTGCAAAAATTTGTAATTCCCTTCCGATTTCAAATGTAAAACTTCATAATTTACATGTTCTTAAAGATACACCTTTAGCCAATTTATTTTTTGACCATAAATTTACACCCATCGAACTTGATGCCTATGCGACCTTCGTGACACACTTCATTGAAAATTTAAGTCCAGAAATTGCTGTTCATCGACTAGCGGCCTTAGCTTCAAGACACGACGAGTTGATAGCTCCAGACTGGACCAAACTAAAAATGCACACTTTTCAAACGATCATTAACAAATTTAAAGAACGAAATACATTTCAAGGAAAGCTTTACCTTGCCGAGAATTCGCAAAAAATCACTTCTCCCGATTTAAATCTTTAATCCAAGAAAAATATTCGCACATTCGACTTCAGAAAAAGAAAGAAAGAGGTAGACTATCCCTTTCGTTCAAAGTTCTCGTCGTTTATAAAAACTTATACTTTCAGAATCCTCTTATATTGATTAATCCATGTATTGCCGAAGATCTTTTCTTAGGACTACCGTAGCGGTACCAAGTTTGATTGCTTTTGATATCTATGCCGATTATGAGCCGCGCACAAGATTTGATAATTTTCCAGCTTATCTTCTCCACCAGCCCACTTAGGTTTTATATGATCCATTTGTAGAAATCTTAAACTTTCACATTTCTTATTTGTAATTGGATCTTTAAACTGGCAACAGGCGCTTTTTGGATTTAATACTCTTTTTCTCAAAGATATTGTTTGTAAATCATTTTGTACGCTGTCTATTTGAGTTGCTTTAGGCGATCTAGATTTTATTTCTTTCGTAGCTAAGTAGGTAAACAACTCAGCCCAATTTACATTTGGAACGCTATGAGAAACTAACGCCTGTGCTTTTTGCAGTAAAGCCATTTGCTCTTTTGAAAATGAAATCGTCAAAGTAATGGATTCGTCGCGATTTATTTTTTCTGACTCATTTTTAATTGCAGGCAAATCAAATTCTTGAGCTAAAATCAAATCTGTTTTTGCTTGGGTGGTGTTTTCAATTTTCTTAAGCACTTCAATCTTTTGAACTGTAGAAATTTTTTGTCCCGAAGTTTTATAAATTAATCTGGCTGCCTGCTGAACTTTTGATAATTGAGATAAATTCACAGAGCCTGATTCTATTTTATTAGAGATTTCGGGAATTTCACGTAAAAGCCTTGCTGATTCAATACGTCTCATCGCAGCCGATGGGCTGTAACCAAAACCTTTCACTAAGAATTCAAATAGACTTGGGAATGCTTTGTCGAGATATATTTTACGGCGATCAATTTCAACTATGCATTCCAAAACAGACTGAGTGATTTTCCGTTTAGATCTTACAAGATGGTCAAAACTAATTAGAATGTGTTCATTAGATTGCTTTTTGAAATCATGAATTGATTGATCCATATTTATTTCCTCGTGATATAAGTTATTAAGTTCCACTACCGCTACGGTAGTAAAAAAATATATCATAGTTTTTAGGACGCAATTTATCGGGGATTTCAAAACAAATTTACATTCAAAGATTCGATCTATTTTCCAGCTACAAGAGCTGAAGGTGGAGTATTGGCGATTTAGGTTTTTAATATGAGGTGGAGCTTTGAGTTTATTTCTTTGTTCAATGGAGGCCGTGCTAGCGAACACAAAATCATGTCAATAAATAAAAAGCTTTTTGCGACGAGTAAATCACATATTTTTAGAAAAATACTCAAAATTTATTTAAATATGGGATTACCTCAGTTTTTGAATAAAGAAGATTTGGATTTGGGCATCGCTGTCGACGAACTACTGTCCGATCGTGAGACTACAAGCATTTTATTAATTTGCTGACAAAAGCTAGAAAATCTTTAGTTTGAGACTTTTCTTATAAATCACCATATTTTTTGCTTTAATTATTAAAATAAGATAAAAATCTTTAAATGAAATCAAAAGAGAAAACCTTAAAAACCCAGCTGTTTGTTTGCACCAATAATTCGGGGTGTGCGTTTTTAGGTGGGCAAAAACTTCGAGACGATATCAAATCTAAATTAATTCAGAAACTGGGAATTGAAGCCTATAAAAAAAATCTTCGAATTAATAACTCGGGCTGCCTTGGCGACTGCGCCGAAGGCATCGCTGCATGCCTTATGCCGCAAAATAAATTTTGGACAAATTTAACCGAAAACGATGCCGATAAATTAGTTTCCGTTGTCATTGAAAATTTATAAAATTAGTCCTTCGATATTCAATTACACCAGCCAACATTCCAACCTTTAAAAAGATGCGTATTGACTTACTTTTCTTAAAAATATTTTAGTATATTGAGTCATAAACACAAGGAGCCTAAATGCAACACGAAGTCTATCTGACATTGATTCGTCATGGGCAAAGCCAATGGAACTTAGAAAACAGATTTACAGGTTGGGTGGATGTTGAATTAACTCAAGAGGGCATCCTTGAAGCGGAACGCGCAGCCAGTCGGCTTAAAGATTTAAACATTACGTATCATTTGTGCCACGCTTCGGTGCTAAAAAGATCTATCCATACTCTGTGGATTGTACTTAAAGGCTTAAATGTCTCTTGGCTTCCCACCCAAAAAGCTTGGGAGCTTAATGAAAGACATTACGGCGCTCTACAAGGATTAAATAAAAAAGAAACCGAAGACAAATATGGCGCAGATCAGGTTAAGATTTGGCGTCGAAGTTACGACACTTCACCACCCTTGTTAGATAGAAGCAAAGTCAAAGATCTTAATCCGAAAGAGGCAGAAAAATATAACCAACTAGGATTAGAGTCCATGCCTTTAGGTGAGTCTTTAAAAACATGCCAAGGCCGTGTTGTGCCTTATTTTAAAAACATTATGAAACCACAACTTCAGTCGGGTAAAAATTTATTAGTTGTAGCCCACGGCAACAGTTTAAGATCTTTGATTATGGAAATTGAAAACTTAAGTGGTGAAAAAATAATGGAAGTGGAAATCGAAACGGCAGTGCCAATTATTTATAAACTGAGTATCGATACAAAATCTGGAGCCTTGAAATTAATTTCTAAGAATATTTTAAAATAAATTCGATGAGTCTTGTAAATTTAAAACATAAGTACAAATTGAAATTCAATGCAGGTGCTATCGAGCTTATTAAAACGAACTTCTATTTATCTAAAAAGTCATCACATTCTGAAGTTGTAAAATTTCCACAAGCTTAGGCAAAAAAGAATTGTTGTCATTTTTGAGTCAGAACACTAATGTGCCCGAATGTCGAAACAAGGCTCAGAACAAAACAAATCAAATTCTTTAGAATCAAGTTGGTTTAGTTTTGATTCGTTAAAACAAAAAAGTTTGTTTCGAAGAAAATCTGTGGACTTCATCTCTGATGAATCCCCCCATGGGAGTGAGTACTCAGCCCATGGTTTAAAAAAATCTTTAACTGTTGTTGATTTAACTTCCCTTGGCATTGCTGCCATACTTGGAGCCGGAGTATTTTCGACGATAGGTACGGCTGCGGCATCAGGTGGACCTGCTGTTTCTATGCTTTTTATTTTTACAGCCATAGCCTGTGGATTTTCAGCTCTGTGTTACGCGCAGTTTGCATCAACTATTCCTGTGGCAGGGTCAGCTTACACTTATGCTTATGCAAGTATGGGTGAACTGATTGCTTGGATCATCGGTTGGGATCTAATTATGGAATACGCTATCGGTAATATTGCCGTTGCGATTTCATGGAGTGATTATTTTACAGCTTTGCTTTGGCAGTATCACATTCCTTTCCCAAAATACTTTTCAATGGATTTTGTGACTTCACTTCGGGGTTATGAAATGGTCACAAAAGGTTTAGCCGACAAAGGAATGAGCATCAGCGAAATAGCCAACGCCGGTTTTTCGCAGCACACCATCGAGGCCTACACAGCTTATGTTAAAGCGCCTCATATTTTAGGCATTCCGATAGTGATGGACCTTCCCGCCTTTTTAATCACTATTTTTGTGACCATCATCACTTACATAGGAATTCGCGAATCTAAAAAAGCCGCAAACTTAATGGTGCTATTAAAAGTTGCAGTTGTTCTTTTGGTGATCGGAGTTGGATCTTATTTTATTCAACCAGCCAATTGGGTGCCCTTCGCCCCAGAAGGTGTAGGTGGTGTTTTAAAAGGTGTGTCAGGTGTCTTTTTTGCCTACATTGGTTTTGATGCGATATCGACTACCGCCGAAGAGTGTAAGAATCCAAAAAAAGATCTTCCTCTGTCGATGATGTATTCCCTTGTGATTTGTACTGTGCTTTACGTGTTGATTTCCCTAGTGCTTACAGGAATTGTTCCTTATAAAAACTTAAGTGTTGGCGATCCCTTGGCTTATGTGTTTGGTCCTGAAGGTGTGAACTTACCTTGGGTATCTTCACTGGTTGCGGGGAGTGCATTGATTGCATTGTTTTCGGTGCTCTTGGTGTTTCAACTTGGACAGCCTAGAATTTGGATGGTGATGGGTCGAGACGGACTCTTACCAAAAGCTTTCGCACGGATTCATCCAAAATTTAAAACTCCGTCATTTGCGACAATCATCACGGGATTAATCACTTCACTGCCCTGCATATTTATGAACCTCACCGAAGTGACTGATCTGACCAGCATCGGAACTTTGTTTGCGTTTGTGATTGTGTGTACTGGCGTTTTATTTATGGATAGCTCTAAAGCAAGGTTTAAAGTTCCATACATTAACAGTCAGTGGATATTTCCTGCGTGTGTAGCGGTTTTATTTTATATTTCTATTGAACACAAAAATCTTCGAACTATATTTTCTGACGATAATTTTATAAATGGCGATCAACTTATTTTTTGTTTTTATTTTTTACTTATGATCATTTTAGCCATCATGGCCTTTATCAGAAAGTTGTCCCTAATTCCCTTATTAGGAATTTTATTTTGTGGCTATCTAATGACAGAACTTGGAACCACCAACTGGATACGCTTTGGTCTTTGGATGCTTATTGGTTTGATCATATATTTTTTATATGGCCGTAAACACAGCGAACTTAATTTAAAAAGAAACTTTTCTTAATCCCTGCAGTTGTACTCTTGAACGTATAGATTTTTTAAATTCATTTCGAATTTGAAATCAAATCTTTAAAAGGAGAACAAATGTTAAAGTCGCTATTATTAATAACCATAATTTCTTTTTCCACTTCCAGTTTTGCACAAGACAGTGGGAATAAACCTTACTCAGCTTGGTTGAATTTGGGTGTAGGAATGAATTTCTTATCCTCAGGTACGATATCAGATTCAAGTATTAATTTTCAACCTGAAGTCGGAGCCAATTACTATTTAAATGACAATATCGGGTTTTTCACTGGCTTGGGTTTCACTCAGTATTCTATCGAAGACTCTGGTTTAAAAGCTGAAGTCTCTTTCATAGACATCCCTGTTGGGTTGTCATTTAGATATGACAATAGATTTATCCCTGGTGCAAAATCCTTATTTAATATGGGAATGTTTTTCGGCCTACCCGTAAGTGATTTTGAAGTTAATGGAAATAAATTTGCCGATGCAGAATCTCCAGTAGGACTATACATTGGTGGGCTAACTACATTTGCTGTTAGTGATGACTTAAGATTAGGTTTTGGGACTACAATCAAATTTCCATTTGGCGATGTCGTAGCTACACCTGATAACAGTGCTTTAAGTGTCGCCTTCAATTTTGTTGTTCAATATTAAAAAAACATAATTTAAACCTGGGTCTGTTTTTTTGCCAAGCGAGCCAGGTTTTTTTGTTTTATGTATTTGAGGTTTCTATAAACACTAATTCCTAAATAAATTAAGATCGCTAAAATAATTGCAGCTAAAAAATATCTAAACTTTTCTATAAATTTAATGATCTCTTCGCCGTAATGAGCGATCAAGTAAACTTGGGTCGGAATGGTAAATAAAATGACAATGCCATCGATGGTCATAAACTTCCAAGCAGGAATCCCAAATGCTCCGCATGCGATGTGACCTGGAAATCTTAAGCCCGGTAAAAATCTAAATACCCCAACAGCGGCGGCCCCATATTTTTGGGTCCAAAATTTTACTTTCTTAAAAGACTTTGGATCGATAAATTTTTGAAACCATTTATTGTCATTTAAATTTTTTCCCAGCTGCCGCCCCAGAGTGTAGACCACAAGATCGCTGAAAAAAACGGCAAAAAAGCAAACCACCATCAGAACATAAACATTAATTCCCCGTGCGTCAGGGGTTGGAGGCGGGTAAATGTCAGGGTGCATGGCCATATACGCCATAAGACTTGTTGTTATAATTGTTACTTCCTCGGGAATGGGAACACCAAATCCGGTAATTAACATGATCACAATAATTAGCAGATAAACCATTTCGGGTTGATAAGCATATTGCTGCACACTCTCTGTAATCCATTGAGTTAAACTCAAGTTTATTCCTCCCGAAACACAAATTAATATGTCACTATAAAGAATAAATATTAAGTAGTTTTTTTAATAAAACGATTTTTTAATTATTTGCGGATTTAAAGTTTATTCTTGTAATAACAAGAAAGCTTTTTCTGAAAAAATCATCGAGGGGTTTGCATGGAAAAAATTTGGCTTAAATCGTATCCAAAAGGTGTGGCAACTGAAATTGATAGTAAACAACTAAAAAGTTTGCCTCAGATTTTTAAAGATTCAGTGAAGACGTATAAGGATAAAGTGGCCTTCGAAAATTTTGGAAGCTCGCTGACTTTTGAAGAGCTAGATAAAATGAGCGACGATTTTGCTTCTTTTTTAGTAAATTATCTGGGCTTAAAAAAACACGACCGCATTGCAATCCAGCTTCCAAATTTGCTTCAATACCCTGTAATTATGATTGGCGCATTGAAAGCAGGACTTATTGTCGTTAATACCAATCCTCTTTATACAGAAAAAGAGATGGCTCACCAATTTAAAGATGCGGGTATTAAGGCCTTAGTTATTTTTGAACCTTTTGCTTATAAGCTTAATAACATCAGAAACGAAATGAATATCGATTCTGTGATTACAACTAAGGTTGGCGACCTTTTAGGATTTCCAAAAAGTTTAATTTATAATTTTGTTTTGAAACTAAAGACCAAAAAAGAATTTAAAGCCAAGGGTAAAACTCCACCTTCAAATAAAGTTAAAGGGGCCTTTGATTTTCATGAAGCTTTAAATAAAGGAAGCACCAAAAAATTCTTAAGCCCAGAAATCGATATCAACGACACGGCCTTCTTACAATACACCGGCGGAACAACCGGTGTGGCAAAAGGTGCAGAACTGACTCATAGAAATATTGCGGCCAACATGCTTCAGATTTTGGAATGGAAAAAACCTTTATTAAATCGTGGCGAAGAAGTCGTGCTGACTCCTCTGCCGCTTTACCATATTTTTTCATTGACGGTGAATTGTTTTGCTTTTCTTCATTTTGGTGGAAAAAATATTTTAATTACAAATCCAAAAGATATTCCTGCCTTCATAAAGTTAATGGGATCAAAACATTTCACAGTGCTTACAGGAGTAAACACTTTATTTAATGCCCTAATGAATCATAAAGATTTTGCTAAATTGGATCTAAAAAAATTAAAAATTTCTGTAGCCGGCGGTATGGCCTTACAAAATGCAGTCTGCACACGTTGGGAAAAATTAACTGGGCTTCCAATTATCGAGGGTTACGGTTTGACTGAAACGTCACCTGTGGCTTGCTGTAATCCCATTGATGGCACAAACAAATTAGATCACATCGGAATTCCACTTCCATCCACAGAGTGTAAAATCATCGATGATAACGGCAACGAAGTGGCCATGGGCGAACGTGGCGAGATCTGCATCAAAGGTCCACAAGTTATGAAAGGCTATTGGAACCGTCCTGATGAAACGGAAATCGTATTAGGAAAAGATGGTTGGCTTAAAACTGGCGACATTGCTGTGGTCGACAATCAAGGCTTTTTTAAGATCGTGGATCGTAAAAAAGATATGATCTTAGTTTCTGGGTTTAACGTTTATCCGAACGAAGTGGAAGATGCGTTAGCTAATCATCCTGGGATTTTAGAAGTCGCCGCCATTGGAGTCCCTGATGATGCCTCTGGGGAAAAAGTAAAAGTTTTTATCGTAAAACGAGATTCAAATTTGACAGCAGATGAAGTGCGAACTTTTGCAAAAACATGTTTGACGGGATATAAAACACCAGATCTGATAGAATTCAGAGACGAACTTCCTAAGACTAACGTGGGTAAAATTTTACGAAAAGAATTACGACAAGAAGAATTAAATAAACTAGCTGCAAAGGTGTAACTTTGAAATCCATATTGCCCTCTGTAAGAAAAGCTTTCGAGATCAATTCTGACCCATCCACTTACGGAACCTTTGCTGAAATTGGGGCCGGTCAAGAAGTTGCTAGACACTTTTTTGTAGCAGGGCAAGCATCGGGAACAATCGCTAAGGCCATTTCGGCTTATGACACTGTATTCAGCGATGAAATTTATGGAAAGGAAGCCTCTGGTCGTTACGTGTGCCAATCCAGAGCCCGTAAGATGTTGGATCATGAATTTGATTTATTAGTCGACCGTTTAGATCATCTTAAAGATAAAAAAAGATTTTTTGTCTTCGCGGATACTGTCGCTACAAACCGTCGTCATGGTTGGATGGCCGTAAGGTTTCAATTTGAACCGAATGCGCCAGCAAGTGATGTTGTTCTTCATGTGAACATGAAAGACAACACAAGGTTGCAACAGTCCGAAGCTTTAGGACACTTAGGTGTAAACTTAATTCATTCTTGTTTTTTTAAAAATCAAAATCCAAAAGAATTTATAAGCTCATTGACGGATAATTTAAGTATAGGCCGAGTTGAAATTGATATGATTCGTTTTTCTGGACCTGCGTTTGAAATTTATGACAATCGTTTAATGTGCTTAGAACTGATCGAACAGAAGTTGACTCCGGCTGTGATGTTCAATGCCCAAGGAGATGTAATTCAACCGGGGGATCTGATTTATGATCAAGCCCTATTCGTTCAACGTGGCTCGTTCAGACCTGTCACAAATGTAAACCTTCAAATTTCAGAATCTGGCTTAAAACAATTCGCCATTGATTTCGATTTGAATGTGCCTTCCAACGATAAACCAAAAGCAACTTCAAATGCCAACGAAACAGTAAATCCAACGCCAGTTTCGCTTTTCGAAATCACCATGAAACAGCTTCATCACAACGTTCAAAGCGACGACTTAGATAGAAAAGATTTTTTAGATCGGGTCGATTGTCTTTCTAAAATTGGAATGCCAGTAATCATCAGTGATTTTGTACATTTCTACGAACTTAAAGAATACTTAAGAACTTTAACCGAAAAACCTTTAGCTATGGTCATCGGCGGTAATCAATTAGATTATTTTTTCAACGACGAAACCCATGAAACTTTAGATGGTGGACTATTCGAAAGTGCTGCACGTCTGTTTGATTTAAAAACCTGCGTCTACGTTTATCCTTACAAAACAGATCAAATCTGTGCGAACACAAAAAGTTTTTTTCCACCAGACAAAATCTCGCATCTGTTTCAATACCTGCTTAACAACGGCAAACTGAAAGACCTCTCAGACTGTGACGAAGTCAACATCTCGAAACTCGCCTCTGAAGTCCGAAAAATGTTAAGCGAAAACAACCCCGCCTGGGAAAAATCCGTCCCCGCAAAAGTTGTCGACCACATCAAGAAGCACAACCTCTTCCGCTAAGCCCCGCCACCCCCAACTTTATTTCCATTTTTAGAACATAAATTTTTGTTCCAAAATCCATAATTAATCTTGATATCTATATACCTTTCATTTCGGGCAGGCCTTGTCACTTTAACCATGCATACTAAAAACGAAAATGTCTTATTTAAAATATATTGGATATGAGCTCATGTTATGGGCTCGTTGGCGCGAAACCTTGTCAGAAAATGGTATAGAAAACACAGAAAATTTTAATCCTAAAATAACCATCAATTACTTATTTAATTTTAAATAAATACTTGATGGTTATTTTAGGATTAAAATTTTCTGTGTTTTCTATACCATTTTCTGGATGCAAGGTTTAAGTGCC
>JANODG010000012.1:0-10328 GCA_031412575.1 Bdellovibrionales bacterium | reverse complement strand
TAGTAGGCACTAAAAGGGAAAACTGTTTCCTTTTGAGACAAAAAACTAGCTCATGACAAAATAAGAATTGTTGAATTATGAATTCATACTTTTCAATCTAAATTCCGATAATTCTTTGTGTATTGCACAAGCAAGGTCTTTATTTTTTTGTTACTTATCACTCAGTTTTTGAGTTTTGAAGCCTATGCAAAAGAAAAATTAACTTACAAGCGCTACCCAATGATTCCCCATGGGAAAAAATTTGATTATCCAAAGCAAATAAAAGTCAGTGGCGAAAACTTAAATATAAAAATTCATCCCAAGATGGGCACTCACTATTTACTTGGGATAGATCAACTTTATATTTCTAAAAATTTAAAAAAGAAAATTATTGTTAAACAAGATGTGATCCCATCCTCTAAAAAAATTATTAACCAGTGGGTAAAGCTCAGTTCAGGTTCAGTTTTTCACTTTGAAAAAAATAAAAAAATCGTTGCTGTTTACGCCGAAGGTTATCATGACCGAGCACTAAGTGAAATCGAACGCCAGTTCATTAGCCTTAAAGGTAGAAAGGTCAGCGAACTTCAATACAACATTCAACCTAAATCATTTGTAAATTTATTTGTATCATGTGCCTACGCAGAAATTGGAATATCTGATGATTATAACTTTCAAGGCACAGATATGTCGATACCCATTGGGGACACGGCGCCTTCAACGACTTCCTCAGCACCTAAACCAGCAACGTCACAGGATGATAGTGATTCGTCAGGGGAAAGCCTGGCCCGTTGTTTACTAAGACAAACCGGTGCAAGCCTTGGCGACATCAACCAAAGTGTAGTAGATACAGTCACTTCCGCTGCTTCGGCTGTTTATAACGACCCGATGGGGGCTGCTCGTGCGACAGGGGATTATTTATACGGAGCTGGGGAAGCTGCGGTGAATGGCGTGTACAATGCTGGTTCCGCTGTAGTTAGTTATTGTTTAGATAATTGTTTAGACATGGACCAAATGATGACAGATGCGGGTAACGCCGTAGATTCTGTTTATCAGCTCGGTGTTCAATTGGCTGAACGGGTGAAAGATACCATTCGAGGCTTTGATGAGCTTTCGCCAGCGGTTAAAAAGCGTTTGGTCTGTGAAATAGGCGGTCAAATGATCGCAAATTTCGGGGTTAACGCCGTTCTTGCCTTTGTAGGTGGCTCTGTACTCGCAGCTCCAAGAATTGCACTTATGCTAAATAATTTAGAAGAAAAAATTGCTAAAGGGTTTGCGGCATTAAAGGCTTTAGGAACATCTAACTTAACAGTTAAGCAACAAGAAGAAATCGTTAGTGGTTTCATGGCAGAAAAGATGACAGCAGACGAAATTATGGCTGCCGTGAGAGGTGCCGATCCAAGCAACACAGATGCACCGCCGCAAGCAGTGGCTGCTATGGCTGATCCGAATGCAAATCAAACGGCACTGGCCGGAGCAGCTGCAGGAAGATCTTTAGACACAGTCGAAGACATTTACGCCAACCAACCTATCACCGTCACATCGAAAAGCGGTAATAGCTATTCGGGCACATTTGTTGAATTTATTAGGGATCCACAAACAAACGAAATGTCCATGCTGTTAAAAGATTCTGAAGGCCAGGACATGCGACTTCGGGTCGACAGGCTTAATTTGAATTCCATAACCGGGCCTCAGAATTCTTACACTACGGGCAGAGGGAACACGATTCAACCTATTGCAGGCACGGAACTTGGAACCCAAATGCAGGAATTTCAAACCTCAACAGGTATGAACCTTGTCTTAGGAAAAACTAATTCCAATGGCGCCAATGGCTATCACATGGACTACGATTCAAAATCCGTAACCATAGATCAAGCCACACTCAGTGATCCTGCTAAAATGGAATCCTTGATGAGCACAGTCTTACCTCAAGCTGTGAAAACCGAAAGTTTAGTACGAAGTAATTTAAGTACGAATCACGGAATTTCCGTATCTGAAGCTGGAGTGTTAGTGCCTACAAATCCTAAATCAACTTTAGGGCTTATGGTCCAAGGGTTAGAAAAAAGGGGAGTAACCATAACGGTGAACGACCCTAAATTAAGGTCGATGGGCGCACTAGGATTTGCTACTGGAAAAGATACAATTTCAATAAAAAGTGATTTGCTCCTTCCGGAAAATGAAGCCATGTTGATGAGTGCGCTGAGGCACGAAGTTCGACATACAACTTCTGTTCGGGGTAAAGAATCAAACCCTATTGTAACACCTTCGAACGCGGCCCCAACACCAACCGCACTTGCTTATGCGGGTCGAAATATTGATATTAAGACAGACACTTCTGCACCAACTAGTGGTTCAGATTCTCTTGGCTCATCCATCTATGCTTCTCGGTTTAGGGCAGATGAATACGATGCTCGGCTAAGCCAGTTACCCAAAAAGGGCACGACAAATTACACCAGCAGAGACGGAGCGTATGATGACTCGCGGACTTTTTTGCAACAACAAGGGGAAGCTTTACACCAGATTTATCACGGTAACCTTGTGCCTACAGATGTAAAAACTTATCAAGGTGTCACAATCGTATCTTACTCTGTTGAGAGAGGCGGTAAGAGATATATCATCGATGTTCCCTTGTCGGGCAGTGCGACTAGCCCTGAGCGGGCATCCGCACTTGCAAGGCAAGTGGTCGAAGCCCGTCTTAAATATCTTGAAGATCAGTACCGAAGGCGAAATCCTTAGTAGCCGTAACAAATTAATATAAATTCAAGATTTAACCTATTTGGTTAGAAGTAAAAACAAATGTTGTTTACTTTCAGCTTTATCAAATTTGTTACTCAGCAAAATTCTTAAATTTGATATAAATTTTAAAATTTTTTTGTCCATAAGCATTGTGGATCACTTGGCAAGTTATATAGGATATTAAACGTAGCTGAATCAGTTAGAGTTTAGATATAAATAGACTAACTAATTCAATGTTGCTTTAATCGATAGACTAATACAGCGAACGTGAGGGGCTTCTTAAATCTTAGTTTCGCTAAAGCCAAGGAACATATGCAAATTATTGAAAATGAAGTTAATGCAGCTCTCGACTCTGTAAGAAAAAAAACTGACACTAGCTTAGCAACTGAACGTACAAAGACCGATGAGTCTTTACTCGAAGTACAAACTGCCGCAGAAACTCAATCTGATGTTTCGGTAGCAAAACAACGTATAAAATCAGATCAAGAGCAAAACGCAGAACGCAAACTTTCTGATGAAAAAAAAGCATTATCACGCGCTAGTAGTGATAGCTCTAGTTTAGAAAACGAAAGAGAAATTGCAGACGCAAATCTAGAAGAAGAAAGAAACGCTAATGACTTAGCTCAAAAAAATGAACGCGCAAAAACTGACGCCGCTATCACTAAAGAAAGACGTAGCATCAAGCTTGCTGCCGAAGCTTTGTTTGTCCTTGAACGTGGAAACACAGACGCAGACTTACTTAATGAACGTGAACATGTAGACACTGAAGCTGATGCTCATAAAGAAACTAGAGAATTAATGTCAGTCATGAGTCGTGACCTTAAAGAACCCTTAAATTCCATTCTAAAATTAGGCGAAATGCTTCAAGCATCCTTAGTTACGGAAAAAGTTGTGTCCCCTCAAATCCATAGACTTTTAGGAATCATTCGTCGTAACTCTAGTGAAGTGGAAAAAATGGTAGCCGACATGCTTGACTTAGAAAGTTTAAATGAAGGCACTTTGTCATTGAATCTTTCGCTTGATGATATGGGCGAAGTCTTAGCTGAATGTAGTGAAATTTTTAATGTTGTTGCTAAGGCAAAAAATATTGAGTTTTCAACAAACTGCGGCAAAAAACCCTTAGTATCCACGTTTGACCGGGACCGCATTCTTCAAGTTTTATCGAATTTGATTCAACATGGTTTAAATCGAGTTCAAAATAATGGCTCAATTGAAATCGGAGCTGCCGCGACCAGAACACATGTTGAAATTTCAGTGGCAGACAATGGAAAAGAAATTTCGGCTTCAGAGCAACTTGAAATGTTTAATAAGTTTTCGGATTCAACTCATAAAGGTAAAAAAGATTTACATCAAAAGAATTTAAATCTTGGACTTCATGTCAGTAAAGGCATTATCGAGGCTCACGGAGGGGAGATTACTTTTGAATCGACTGCAGATAACGGAAACACGTTTTTGTTCACATTGCCTTTAGATCGAATTTAAGATGCTGATGCCGTAATGTCTTTTTCGCTATTATCGACTTCTAAATATTTAAGAAGAATAGTTTCTAAATCTTTCATATCGACGGGTTTTGTTAAGTACCCGTCCATTCCTGATTGAACACACAGAGTTTCATCGCCACTGATGGCGTTGGCAGTTAATGCTACAATTGGGACTTGTTTCGACAGCAAATCACTTTGACGAATCAAACGCGTTGCCGTGTAACCATCCATTTCCGGCATCTGACAGTCCATTAAGATCAAATCAAAATGAGTGTCACGAAGCATATCTAAGGCTTCGCTACCATTAGCCACGATGTTATATTTGCACTTCCACTTGTCTAACATTCTTGCGATAACTTTCTGATTGGTAGTGTTGTCTTCGGCGACTAAAATGCGGCCCAAAAGAGTTGGTCTTTTTTTAGAAGCTAGTCCCAAATCTATCTTTTGATTTTCATCAGTTGATTTCTTTTCAATGATATGACCCGTTTTTAAAGTCAGTTCTACTTTGAATGTGGTTCCTTTATTAATCTTACTTTTTAAGGCGATCCTGCCTTTCATCAATTCTATCAAACGTTTCGAAATCGATAGTCCAAGACCCGTTCCACCGTAATTACGGTTCGTAGATTTTTCGGCTTGCGAAAAAGGTTGAAACATTTGACCCATAGCTGTGGCAGGAATACCGATACCGGTATCAGTGACTTCTAAAATCATTAGGGTGTCTTTATCTTTGGCTTCCAGACGAGAGGTTATAGTCACACTTCCCTTGTTCGTAAACTTGATCGCATTAGAAACCAAATTTGTAATAACTTGACCGATTTTTCCATCGTCGCCAAAAACATAATTCTTGTAACCCGAACTTTCATACACAAGTTGAATCCCCTTTTTTTGTGCGGGATAATGTAATGGCTTGATAATTTCTTTGATGTGCTTTTCTAAATCGAATTCTGAAACTTCAATATCAACTACTCCGGCTTCTATCTTTGAAAAATCTAAAATGTCATTTATGATCGAAAGCAGAATAGTTCCAGAACTTGAAATAGCCTCAACACATTCCAGCTGTTCAGGTGTGAGTGAAGTTTCTTGAAGCAAACTTGTCATCCCGATAACACCATTTAGCGGAGTTCTAATTTCATGGCTCATAGTGGATAAAAAATCGGATTTTGCATTTGTTGCTTTTTCGGCTTTTTTATACGCTTCAGCTAACTCTTGCTGCTGACGTTTTTGCAAAGTCACATCACGACCTAAACTCATAAAGCGTTCAGCTTTACCCTCTGCACCAAACACAGGAACAACAGTTGTGGCCACCCAATACTCTTTCCCCGATTTAGAAATACCACGAATTTCACCGTGCCATTTCGTTGGACCATTCGTACTTTCCCAACTTGCTTTTGTAGGAAACTTTCCTGATAAACCCGAGTCTAACATTTTATGTTTGCTCCCAAATAATTCTTCGCGACTGTAGCCTGAAAGTTCACAGTACATGTTGTTGGCGTACGTGATATTTCCTTTCGCATCAGTGAACGCAACGATGGCCGCTGTATCTAAAGATGTTTTGTAAAAGGCATTAAGAACTTCAGCTTCACGAAGTGAAGTGATATCTTGGACGGACCATAAGTAACCACCGCCTTTAACATCGACATCAGAAACTTTAGCCGCAGCAGCCTGCACGTGAAACACATTTCCATCGGCTCTTAATAATCTATAAATAGTTTCAAACTGGAAGCCTTCACCAACTGAAGCATTCCATTCCACCGTAACTCGTTCTTTATCTTCAGGGTGAATGTTCGCCATCCAACCTAGTTTTAAAGCTTCATCATGAGTTAAGCCTGAAAGCTCGCACCATTTTTCATTTACGAAAGTACAGTGTCCATTTTTATCAGTTCTATAAAGACCTGCAGGAATAGCTTTGAGAGTGTTTTCAAGCTCGATTTTTTTAGCTTGAAGCTGCGTTAAATTAGAAACAGTACATACCACACTGTGGGGTTTTTCTTGGCCGTCATGAAAGAGAGGAACCGCACTTATTGTCACATGTGACTTTTCATCGTTCTTATTTACAATGATAGGAAATTGAATTTGTGGTTTTCCCGTTTTAAGCGCAACAACCATGGGATGCTCTTCAGCAGTTAAGGGCTGACCATCTGTTTTAAGTGCATTCTTGTGTAGGTCTAACGAGCTCTGATCGGAAAGCTCATCTTCACTCAATCCCAAAATCTGCATTGCGGCTCTATTGAGTTGAACAATTCTAGCGCTAGAGTCTTGAACCAAAACTCCTTCGTTCATATTTTCAATAAGATCTTCCATGCTTTTTAATTTGTTGGATGCAAAAATCTTTGCGCGCTCTAAAGTTTCAAGGGTCTTTAATGCCTGCGCCTCCAAGGCCTTTACAGGATTGATGTCCTCAACGGCCATAATCACTGAAGTTTCGTGATCTTCGTCACCAGTCACAAGAACGCCAGAGACTTGCACCCACGTAATCGAACCATCTTTGGCGATGTATCGTTTTTGAAAACGTGAATGTTTAGAACTTGGATCACTTAAGTTGACCGCGATATCATTCAAAGGATTTAAATCATCTGTGTGTGTGACATCGTATTCGGTCAAATGACAAAGTTCTTCTTTCGTAAAGCCAATTAAATCTAGAAACGCAGAGTTTGAGTCTATAAATCTACCGTTTAAGCCTATCTTCGCAACACCATGAGGAAGGTTTCCAAAAACAGTTTTAAATTCTAATTCTTTATTTAGTATCAAGTTTTTTTTAAGATAATCTTCTCTGTGAAAACGATGACGCAATTCAAGTTGTGTGATCACTTGTCTTGAGATTGCACGTAATGACAAACGCTGTCCTGGCGTTAAATGTCTAGGTTCTAAACCCATCACACATATTGTACCAATGGCATAACCCGCAGAATTTACAATTGGTGATCCCGCATAGAATCGAATTTTTGATTTTCCAGCAACTAAATCATTATTTTTAAATCTGGAATCTTGATGAGTGTCATTAATCACCATGGCATCATTTTGTAAAATCGTGTACGCACAAAAACTATCTGCCCTTGGAACATCTTGAACTTCAATCCCAAAACTTGCTTTGGTCCAAGTTCTGTTGGTATCGACAAAATTGATTGCAGCCATCGGTACATCACAAACAGTTGCGGCTAAGGCTACAAAATCATTAAAGTTAGGATCTTCTTTAGAATCCAGGATATCATACTTATGAAGCGCTTGAAGACGACCAGCTTCTGTTTTTGCAGTTTTATACTCATCCATAATTGACACCTACTCCAGACGAAGATTGTACTTATTCATTTTAGATTACTACACTTTGGAAGCAAGCATCGCATTAGATTCTAGACGTCACGCTGGTGACGTCAATTCTAACACAGTCTTACATTTTTCTAAACTCAGTGGTTTTTGCAAATAATGAATCGCAACTTTTTCTCCAATGACTTTTTTAAATTCGCTCTCCTTAAGTCCCGACATGATAACTACAGGTATCGTAGGATCTAGGCTGGTAAAGTGATTCCAGACTTCGAAGCCCGAATTTGCACCCGGCATATTTATATCCGCAAGGACAAGATCAAACGTCGGGCCATTTTGCTTTTTTTGCTTACGTTGCTTTTCAAGGAATTCATCAGCGCTGCTTGACCATTCAATTTCAATATTTTTGTCGAGCATTTTTAAAGATCTTTTTATAACTTTCTTTAATGACAAGTCGTCTTCAACAATAAGAATGCGGCGGGGCGGCTTGTTGTAATCGCTGGTCAAAAGTGTGTTTGGTTGGAAACCCACACTTACTAGAATCGGAATATATCTTTCATTTTCATTATCGTGATTTATATTTTCCATTTTAATCTCCTTGGTTATGTGCTCAAAGAACTTGTCGGAGTCGAGTATTAAACCAAGGTCACGGGAATATGAAGAAATCACCACAAACAAAAATTTTCTGTAATTTAAATATTATTTTTTTAGGCGTTGCCGTTTTTTGAATTTGCATCCAGCGATACAGCAGTTCTGAGTGCCGGTGCTTGGGCTAAGATCCCGTCGCATAAAGACTTAGCGATAGTCCAGTCTACAGGGGCTAATGTAATTAAGTCCTCTAATTTCTTACATGCCAAATATAGAAGCGAGGCTCCGACGTTCGCACTGCTTGAACGAATGGAATGACAAATAAACGAAATACGTTTGATATCTTTTTCATTTAAACTTTCTTTCAGCTCTTTCAAAGACTGTTCAAAATTTTGCATAAAGTCTTGAAGAACATCTGCCACAAACTCCGAACCACCAATTTCTTTTAAGACAACAATTCGATTTTCGTCGAGTGCAGTTTTTTTATCAGTATAAACAGATAAGGATCTTAGCGTATATCCAGCGCCTTTGATGGCTTTGATCTCATGGGACGCCCCTATCATCTTTTTACGCAAGTGGCTGACATGTGTATCTACAGTGCGGTCGTTCACGTTAAGATTTAAGCCCCAAACGGCTTCAAGCAATTGTCGTCTTGAAATCACGTGATCTTCGTGACGTATAAAATAATGTAAAATTTTAAATTCAAGGGGCGATAGATCGATTAGCACGTGTTCGCCATTGTCCTGTTGCACATAGGCCCGTTGAGTAACGGCAATGACTTTAAGATTTCCGGTTGTTAAACCTTGGTCGTCTTTGTTTTGTTGTTGTCCATTTCTTAGTCGAGCGCTAACACGGGCTTTTAATTCACCCGGATCAAAAGGTTTAGTGATGTAATCATCAGCGCCCAATTGAAAGGCTTGAATTTTATCTGAAGAGCTTGATTTGTCAGTTAAGAAAAAAAGTGGAAGTTGATTTATCGAATTGTCATTTCGAATACTCGCGCAAAAGCTAAAACCATCGCCATCAGGTAACATTACATCGAGTAAACAAAGTTCAAACTTTTTTGTTTTAAGTACTTTTTTTGCATCTGCCAAAGTAGACACAAAAGTCAGAGTGCATACTCCCTTTAAGCTTGCACCAATAGTTTTTTGAATGTCTGTTCTATCTTCAACAACAAGTACTTCGCTATTTGTCATGATCTTATCCTTAACAAGGTATTCCCCGTTTTTGCCGCAGGGTTAGCGGCGGCCCATTCCTATTTTATTGAGTTTAAAAAATATGATATCTCTTGCTTTAAATTTTCGACCAGAACCTGAACAGCGTCAATTGGAATGTCTGCATTAGCTTCCTTCTCGATCTTCGCACAGGCTTTGGACGCCCGTCCTGCAGCGATATTGGCCAAAGAAGATTTTAGCTTGTGAGCTGTTTTTTTAAGGCCGTTCAAATCCTTTTTATTGAGGCTTGTGTCCAGCTCCAAAAAAAATTCATTTTTTTGCAAAATAAAGTCTTCGATCAAATCCATGGCAAAGGATGTTGAGCCGTTGTCTAGTTCACGAAGCTCTAAAAGCCTTTGGCTATCGATAATTCCGACAGCTACAGCTTGATGAAATTTAGGCAATTTTGTATTCATTATTTTAACGCTCATTACTTTCTGTCGGTAAAAACTGTTAAACCAATGTTATTTGAATGTTAAGATTTCACCATCTACGATTTAAAAAGTTAGAGTCCAAGAGGCTTGGCTATAAATCTGGCCGTTAATTTGAATTTCTAAAAGATGTTCTCCTGGATAATATTTTCTGGTTGTGATTTCTTTCACGGAATGGGCTTTTTTTATGACTAATTTTTCTTTGGGCTGAAGTTCGATATTTTTTAACTTAAAAACCTTTGGTGACTTTTTACCATTGGCTTTTGCAAAGTGGACCACATAATCTAAAATTATAGTTTGCGGCTTTAATGATGAAGACTGCAATTTAAATTCAAATTCAAGCTTCTCGCCCATCGCTATAGATTTTTTTTGAATTTTAAATTCATTAATTTTCACTTCAGCTTTTGAAGATACACCTATGAGTTTTAAGGCGCCGCTTTGGCCTTGCTTTATTAAAGATCTAAGCGCGTGCCTTGTGATCCAGTCCAACCTGACTTTTTCTTCATTTGTTTTTGCTTTAGACTTCCATTTTTTTAAGACGCTTACCGCATAGTCCGGATTGTCTTTTGAAATATCGTTTATGTGGTTTGCAACACTTTTTCTCACGTAAAGCTCGGGGTCGAAAATTAAAGGCTCGATCAAAT
>JANODG010000011.1:0-10554 GCA_031412575.1 Bdellovibrionales bacterium | reverse complement strand
AAGGAGTTGTCGAGTATAGCAAGGACGGCACACCGAACCGTTTTTACGGGACTTCTATCGACATTACTGCTCGTAAGGCCGCGCAATTGCAACTTCAAGCTGCAAAAAGCGAGGCTGAAAAAGCGAACCAAACCAAGTCATCGTTTCTTGCAAACATGTCCCATGAAATACGAACTCCCTTAGGAGCCATCCTGGGTTTCACCGATCTTCTTAAAGATGGTGAGTTGTCCGATAAAGAGCGAAACCACTATCTTGAAACGATCGCTCGAAACGGCAAAGCTTTAACAACGATCATTGATGACATTCTTGATCTTGCAAAAGTTGAATCTGGTAAACTTGAAGTAGAAAATTTGGATTTTTCACTTTTTGATCTGATTGATGATGTCATGGATATCTTTCGCGAACGCACGCGTTCTAAAAATATATTCCTTCGCGCCCATATCAACAAAGGAACCCCCGACAGAGTGTTTTCAGATCCCACCCGCATTCGGCAGATTTTAATTAATGTGGTTGGTAATGCCGTGAAGTTCACGGAACATGGTGGAGTCACGATTGAAGTTAGCGAGAATGAAATCATCGGCAAAAAAACTCAATTTAAAATTTTGGTGAAAGACACTGGTATAGGTTTAAACGGCGAACAGAAAGAACGTCTTTTTCAACCCTTCATGCAGGCTGACAACAGCACAACTAGAAAATTCGGCGGAACGGGTTTAGGTCTGAACTTATCTAAACGCTTGGCCAGCGCGCTCGGTGGGGATATTTTTATCGAAGCGACTGATACAGTCGAAGCCGGTTGTACTTTTGGCTTCACATTTGTCACTTCCATTCTGAAGCCAGTCGCAAATGAAGTTAAAATTAAAAATAAGGCTCTAAAAAATAAGGGAGAAAAAATTAAACCGCTATCAGGCATTCGTGTGCTATTGGCGGAAGATTTCGCAGACAATCAACTTCTTGTGCAATTGGTGCTCACAAATCAAGGGGCTAAGGTAGAAACTGCAAACAACGGTCTTGAGGCCTTTAAGATGGGAATGGACGGCAACTTTGACATTGTCTTAATGGACAGCCAAATGCCGAAAATGGATGGCTACGAAGCGACCCATGCACTTCGCGAAGCTGGGTTTAAGAAACCAATTGTGGCGTTGACGGCGCATGCTATGCCAGAAGAGCGCGCACGTACATTAGCCGCTGGTTGCAATGGACATTTAACAAAGCCGTTGAACCAGGTTGAACTTATTGAAACTATCAAACGCTTAACTAGTGCCAAGAAAGTAAACTAGCCTCTTCATCTCAATTTGAGACTTTAATTACAAAAACACCAGCCTATGGTCTGTATTCTGCATATAGATTTCAAATTTATTCATTAAAGGTCTTATTATTCTTCTAAGAAGGTTTTTTTTTGCAACTAAGCTATTAATTGAATTCAGTTTTAGGTCGAAATGTCTCTTATGAAAACGAACAAATTCTTCGCCTTATCAAGTCTAGTGTTTTTTATAGTGCTTTATCAAAATTGCGCTCTTCAAAACAAAACGCAATTCCGCGAAGTTAGACTTCAATCGGATGCGGCAATTGAAGTTTCCGATCAGTACGGAAAGAGTTTTCTAAATTGGTCATTTAACCCAGGACCAGAAACTATTGTTGATATAACAAACCGTAGTAGCAATTTTTGTAAACGTAGTTTTATTCTAAATACTGAAATGGAAAAACAGTGGCATAGTGCTTTTTCTAAATTAAAATCCAAACGTAACGTCGCCTCTGATGGCGTCACTCAAAATATAAGAATTAAATATAAGGGTGCAAGCATTGATTTATCCAAAGAAGACTCTATTGAGTTTTTTGACCTTATGGATAAAACAAAAAAAGAACATAGCATTAAAATTACAGAATGTGATGGCCAGAAAAAATGGAGCTTTAAAAAAATTAAGACTGAAAACATCATCACCACAAAATCAGATTCAAAAGTTGTTCAAACTTTCATTGTTGAAGTTGTTAAAGGTGGTCGTATTGAATTAAAGCTTGAAGAGCAGCCAATAAAAATAACCAAAAATCAAGATGATGCATTTTGTACATACACAGGTATGACTTACGATCCGTCGACAAAACTTTTAACCGCCATGTTTAACGTGGAAGAGTTTTATCGTAACGAAAATCTTTTAAGTCAGCGTGGTCTTGCCAGCAGTGGCGATAAATCCATGATGGTTGAAATCGATGGTAAGACTAAAATTTCTGTAGATACTAACTCAGGTTTAGGTTTGGACTTAACATTAGTTATTAACCAAATGAGAAACGCAAAGTTTGCACAAAAGACCTGCGGATACACCTACTAAATTCTAATTCTCTAAGGGAACTGCTACCTTTTGTTAAACCTCAACGTCCCTAAGGGCAGAATTTAGTGAAGTTTTTAAATCTGTGCGCGCATCCCTTTGACCAATAATTAAAGCACTGGGAATCATATATGTTCCACTAGGAAAAGTTTTAGCGGACTGTCCAGGGATAACGATAGAATTCTTCGGCACAAACCCCCGGTGGATCACTTCTTTTGGTCCAGTGACGTCAATGATTCTAGTACTTCCAGTGATGGTGACCCCGGCGCCGATGACAGCACCTTCTTCGATCAAGGCCCCTTCAACAATAATGCAGCGACTTCCAATAAACGCATTGTCTTCAATGACCACGGGTGACGCCTGTAAAGGCTCTAAGACCCCGCCAATTCCAACGCCACCAGATAGATGTACGTTTGCTCCGATCTGCGCACACGACCCAACAGTGGCCCATGTGTCGACCATAGTGCCTGACCCAACAAACGCACCAATATTGACGTAACTTGGCATTAGTACAGCGCCCGCACTTATGTAAGCGCCTTTTCTGACAATAGCATGGGGAACAACTCTTACACCTTCAGAACCTGTCCAGCTTTTAACTGGGATTTTATCTACGAATTTTAATAAACCCAAATCCATAACTTTCATTTTTTTAATTTTAAAATAAAGAAGTATCGCTTTTTTAATCCACTCGTGAGTGATCCATTTGCCATCGACTTTCTGACAAACTCGGATTTCGCCTTGATCCAAAAGATCAATCGAGTATTTGATATTATCAATATCTTGTTTAGATATTGAATCAAACTTTAAACCCTTAAAAACAGCTTCAAAACAAGATTCGATATTATTTTTTAAATTATCAATATTTGTCATCGAACCAGTTTGTGAGTTTTGATTTTTTGAATCTTGCATTTTTTATTCCTTCGCTCAAATTAAGATTTTTTGTTCAATTTAAATTTCGAAAAAATCTAGAAACATAAATTTAAAATTTTTTGTTTAAAAATTATTTACAAAATCTTTTTTCACAGGCCGCTAGCGCTTTCATAAGTGCGGGCACGTGAATTTTGATAATGTCCTCTTGCTCCATTCCTTTTTCAAGCTCGTAAGTCAAAGTCGGGATTTTTCTGTCGATAGCTCCAAGTGCACCTAAGCTTCCAGGTGTTGGATATCCAATGTCAGGTACAATTTTATAGCCCGTCATTTCTGATAAAATCTCTTGAATCTGGGAACAATCCCCATTCGTGTTCAACATGGGTTTCCAGCTATGCAGTGTAAAAATAAATTTAAAATCCATAGCATCTAAAATTTTCATCAAAGCTTGGTTTTCGGGCTCACTTAAAGGTTCTTTTCCAGGATAGTACCTAAATTTTGTAAAACCTGGAGCCCAATCTTTTGTGGGCAAATTTCTATTCAAATCAACGCCATTAGCATTTTGCCTGGTCTTTGCAAATAAACCATCGGGATTTAAACACGGGATTAAAGTTAAATTGAAAGAGAAAGGATACTGATCGAAGATTTCTTGCAACACACCTAAAGAAGCCGCGACACCTTCGGTTTCATCACCGTGAACACCGCCAAGAATTAAAATATTGATTTTACTTTTTTTATCCCAAAAATGCGCAAGTATCGGTTTTTTTTGGACCGACTGTCCGATGATTTTAGTTTCCATATGTCGTTATACAATCTGTTGTAAATCAATCAATTGAAATTTAATATTTTTCCAATCTGGAAACGTTTTAAGCACTAAATCCATAAAATGCGAAGCTTCATCGGTTAACAAAAGTTTGATGTTCGGTGTTTGTTGGTTTTTTAAAAGAATTTGTTTTTCGAAAGCTTGAAAAAGCTCTTCGGATACAGCCTCTGCCGAATCTACAATTCCAATTTTAAGCCCATGTTTTAAAATTTGTGCTTCGATTTTTTTTCGAATGAAAGGGTAGTGTGTGCAACCTAAAATTAATGTATCCACACCAGTGCCTTTTAGCTGCGTCAAATACAAATCAATAGTAGCTTCGGTGATCGCGTGATCCCAAAGTCCCTCTTCTACTAAAGGCACAAGAAGGGGGCAGGCGATTTGAAAGACTTCAACATCAGGGTCTAAAAGTTTTAAAGCTTTTTCGTAACTGCCTTGCTTGACCGTGGCGCGTGTGGCCCAAAGTCCGACTTTTTTATTTTTGGTCGACTTATAAGCTGCGTTTGCGCCTGGGCCAATTACACCTAAAATGGGAATTGTATAGTTAAAATTAAGTTCATCTAAAGCAGAAGACAATACTGTAGATGCTGAATTGCAAGCAACAACTATGGCTTTGATATCTTGATTTTTTACTAAATAATTTATGTTTTGTATGACATATTTCTGAATTGTGCCTGGGGATTTTGATCCATAGGGCAGTCTTGCCGTATCGCCAAGATAAACAAAATTTTCCGTTGGGAATTTCTTAATTAAAACGTTTAAAACGCTTAAGCCCCCAACACCGGAGTCAAACACTCCGATGGGTCTTGGGTCAGATGAAGTAGATTTTAAAGTCATAGATTCTACTTAAACCGAATGATTTAAACCATGAGCGCGACTTTCCGAAAATCCAGCGGAAGTCATTCGCATGAAATTTGCGTTGTCACGAATTTCAGAAATGCTAGCAGCATTTAAATACGTCATCCCACTTCTTAGTCCACCCATCAGCTCTTCGACCACTTGGGACACAGGTCCTTTCACAGGAATTTTTGTAGATTCGCCTTCTGCAGCCATTCCTTTAGGAACACCACCGCGCCAGCTTGCTTGAGCTGATTTCGAAGCCATTCCACGATAAAGCTTATGGCCTTTTTCTATCAGGCCCGGAGTTTCAAGAGTTCCAGAAAGTAAAGATCCTAGCATCACAGATGCTGCCCCAGAAGATAAAGCTTTTACAATATCACCTGAAGTTTTAATCCCACCATCAGCAATAACTGGAACGTCGTATTTATCGGCTTCAAGGCTACACATTGCAACAGCTGTCATCTGCGGCATACCACACCCTGTAATCACACGCGTTGTGCACATCGATCCAGGACCGATTCCAACTTTAATGGCGTCTGCACCGGCGTTGATCAGGTCCATAGTTCCAAAAGAAGTCGCGACGTTTCCGGCGATAACTTCGATATGACTCCACTTGTTTTTAATTTTTTCAATCACTTCTAACATCGCCAAACTATGTCCATGGGCAATGTCCACAGTCAAAACCGGTACACCGTATTCGACTAAAGCTTCGGCGCGTTCCCAGTCAGAGTCTTGCACACCGATGCTGGCCGAAAATTCAGTCACACCGGCTTTAATTATTTCTTTGACCTGTTCGATTTGATTTTCGATGGACATGAAACGATGTAAAATCGCAAAACCACCAATCTGATCAATTGCGATCACCATTTCTTTTTCTGTGATAGTGTCCATGTTGGCTGAAATTACAGGAAGGTTTTTTGTGATTTTTTTAGTGATCCTTGTGGTTAGCAAGGGATCACGTCTAGATCTCATGGTCGATTTATTAGGCACTAATAACACATCATCAAAAGTTAAACCGACTTCTGGTAAATCTTTTCTATTAAATAATCTAGACATTTTTTTTCTCCTGAAAGTTTGTGAAGGCCCAAAATAGATATATGTAAGTTAACAAAATTAAAATTGTATAAGCCAGAATTTGAAAAACACGGCCTGAAGGTTCGTAAATTAAATGCGCATGTTCAAAACTCGAATCAATAACCGTTGGCACTACAAAATATAAAATACTTAAAAGAATAATAGCTCCGACCTTGTAACCCATTTTCTGAGAGGAAATTTGAAGTGGGTCTTGGGTACGATCTTCCAAAAAATTAGGATTAAAAAACACAGCGATTTCAGACAGCGAATACTTAATTAACATCACAAAACCAGGAATTATAAAAACTAAAAACCAAAGAGTAGAAAATATCACTACACGAAGTCGAGTCGCCATAAACTCGCTAAAGTATTTCACAAAAAAACCGCCGAAACTATCAGGCTGGATTTTTAGCCCCACACCGATACCGTGGCAGATAAAAAAAGTCGCAAATAGTGAGTGAATACCCCATAAAATACTCTGCCAAAGAATCTGCAAGATTTGCGGCTCAACGTAAGGAAAAAGTCGGTAAATTGGCAAAATATCCATGAACACATAAACTAATGCAGTGGCCATAAAAATCCCTAAATAGGTGATCTTGGGAATAGTTTTTATAAGGGTTTTAACAGGTACTGGCGACACTTAAATAAGGTTAGCGTGACAAAGGTCTTGGGGCCAAGAAAAAGCCTTTAAATCTCTGCTAATGACGCCGATAGACTAAATGTGAAATTAAATATTAAAGCTAATTTTCCGTCCTTATTTTCGTGTTTGAAAGTCGTACTTTTGAAAGTGGGCTTTTTACTGGCTTTAGTCCTCGGTACACCTTTAGTAGCTCATGCTCAAAAATCAATCGATGATGTGGGCAATGTTCCAAATATTGGAGGCGGGGGCACAGAGGCTGGCGTCAGTTTACCTGGGGCAGGTGGTAGTTATTATACTTATACTCCAGGAGCTACACGAAACCGTCCAGGAATGAATACAGGAAATAAAAAAGGAACTGGGTATGTGCCGACGGATTTTTCCGGGGGCAGCGGACTTTTGGGTGCAGGTAATGCAACCGCACTAGGATTTTTAAATCTTTTTGCCCAAGCCGATGCAATACGAAGACGGATTCCCTATGTAGGAACTCAAAAACCTTTTTACGGAGAGTGTAAGTTTTGTGAAGCTCGAAAAACTGCGTCCACACAAATTGAGCCTTCAACTGAAACTGCCGCCACAGCCACTGACGAAACTGCCGTTAACGATGATGGCACTCCAACATTAGAGGCCACTCAAAACGCTCATGACCCTGGGCTAATTCGTCAGCTCATTACGAAAGAAGATATTGGGGCTTTCGTTGGATTAGACGACGCGGCTAGAACGGCGCGCATTAACGATGTGATCACATCTTTGGATCCTTACGGTGCGCTAGTGTTTCAAAACACTGATGAGTATTCAGCAATGTGTCCTAATTTTGAAAATTTAAATGCCAATCAAAGAAAAGCCTTCATGGTTTTTTTATATTCGGAAGTGTTTAAGCAGACCTCCGCTTATGAAGATAATCGTCGCACCACTTCA
Organism: Bdellovibrionales bacterium; assembly: GCA_031412575.1. GTDB lineage: Bacteria > Bdellovibrionota > Bdellovibrionia > Bdellovibrionales > UBA1609 > JAMLIO01. The sequence goes on along the minus strand of JANODG010000011.1, from coordinate 3,077 downwards.
ACAGTTGATGGGGCGTCAGTCGCCCGAGTGGGCTTGTGTCAAATTTCATATCCTGAATATACACAAGTTCGTTCTTTGTTTGCTGAAAATTTTAATCGTGACGGAAGCGTAACCAAAGAATCGTTTGAAAGTGAGTATGCAGTAAATCCTTTGAATAATATGACTGTATGCTCGGCGCTTATCTTTAACCGCACAGAAAACGCATCCGCAGGATCTACACCTATAAAAAATATGTTCCCAAACGTGAATTTTTCACCCATCGAAAAAAAGCTTAAAAATTTAAAGCTATGCAAAAATTAAGATTGTGCGTAACAAGTCTTATTTTTATCCTTTACTAAATTAGAATCACTTTTAGTTTAAAATCCAATAAAGTTTAATCCTGCGCCAATGCCTTTGGCTAAGTACAAAAAGTAAACTACACAAATGAACGTCTGTACGTAAGACAATATGATAAAAAGCCCGTCTTGTTCAAGGTGAGCTAAAGACTGCAGCAAAATCACCCAAGCTGGAATCGCATTCGAAAAAGGAATGGGAAGTGGCAGCGATAGTAAAACCGCGTTAAAGATCAAAATGATCATATTTAAATCCCGAAATGGTCTTTGAAATAAAAATTTTGCTCGGGGATGGAAAATAAATGCCAACTTTAAAACTATTTTTTCTGAGCCCTCCGCGATCTTTGATACAGTAGATGCTGGAATTCTTTTTTTAGCCCAACGTTTCGGAAGCCAAGGAGGTTTGCCAAAATAAGCAAGACCAATTATGAATGAAATTAAAAGCCCAAATGGGGTGGACATTCCTAACAGGGGAATGGGTTGAAGAAATGGAATTGTTAAAAATGTGATTAAAACAAAATGCCCCTCGGTCCCCAGGACATCAAAGATGTCTTGAAGGGAAGGATCGCCATGAAGACATTTTTCTTCGATCGCATCGAGGTGATTTAACAAGGGGCCCCGGCTTAATTTTTTAGTCATGTAATGTGGGCCTTTTTGTTCAGCAAATACAATTGCATTTCAACTGTATACTTAAATCTTAATCGCTTAACTGTAAAATGAAAAATTAATGTTATAAAAATTAACAATTATTAACAAAGAAATAATATACTTTAAGGCTAATAAAAAAATATAGCCTAAATGAACTAGACTTACGCGCTTAAATCAGTATTTAAATTGAGGCAAATAGATTAGCGTATTAGCTATGGCTTCTTTAAAAAATCGCTTACTTAATTACTATTCCGAAAATGAACAGAAATTAAATATTTACTTCTTCATCGGAGGAATAATTTTTGATGTTGTCACATTATCGGAAATTGATAGCTTAGCTTCGATATCTCAACAAATTTTTTACATTTCAAGCGTTGGATTGCTGCTTTACTTCGATTTTTTATCTCGTTACAGTGCCTTTGAAATTAAATCTGAAAGATTAAAAAAAGTTTGGGTCTATCGTGACGCCATCATTCATTTTTTAATGGGTGGGATGTTAAATCTTTACTCTTTGTTTTTTTTAAAGAGTGCTTCTTTTATGTCCTCATTTGTCTTTCTAGGTTTTATGTTGGGCATGATTGTGGCCAATGAGCTTCAAATTGTAAAAGAAAATAAAATAAGTTTAAAAATTGCACTGTATTTTATTTGTGTATTTTCATTCTTTGCTATTTTATATCCTTTAAGTTTAGGGTTTGTTGGATACGTCCCTTTTTCTTTGGCTTTTGTGTCAACTTTATTTTTTGTTTACTTCGTTTATAAAATTTTAGTTAAAAAAATTCCAGATCGTAAAGTGCTAGGCAGATCTTTGGTATTGCCAAGCTTAACTATCATAAATTTGTTTCTTCTTTTTTACGTGATGGGTTGGATTCCGCCAGTGCCGCTATCTGTACAAGAACTAGGGATTTACCATAACGTCGAAAAATCTGAATACGGTGAATACGTTCTGTATTCAGAGAAAGAATGGTACAAGTTTTGGCAAAGCGGTGACCAAGAATTTTTAGCCGAACCCACTGATTCTATATTCGTTTTTGTAAGAATTTTTTCTCCCGCACGATTTAATGATTCAGTCACATTGCACTGGCAGCTTCATAACGAAAAACGCGGATGGCTTACAACGGATAAAATTAGAATGAATATCAGCGGAGGTCGGAAAGACGGCTACCGTGGTTATGCCTTCAAACAGAATTATCAAGAAGGCAACTGGCGCGTTTTGGTGGAAACCAACGATGGACATGAAATTGGACGTCAGTCGTTCTGGGTCACTTTGGCTTCAAACGCAAATGAAGACCGTAGATTTGAAGTGGAAACTCGATAAAAAACCCACAATCATGAACTGACGTGGGTTTTTTACTTATATTCGTAAGCTTAAAAAACTAGGTTTTAAATTAACCTTGTTTCATGCTCCAAGATTTACACCAGCCTGTAGATTTAACGTAACCGGCCATAATTAATGAACACTTACCACCGTCATTAACACCTTCAATCGGTGCATAGAAAGCACAGTTTGTGCAATTTTGATTTCCACCAGCGATTCCATTTTTTTCAGGCTTTTCTGAAGCTGGAACTGTAGTTGCATCATGCTTATAGCCAAGGGCAGTTGCTGTTGCATCAGTTTCAGAGACTAATGTTGGTGGCGCAGTATTTGCGGCATTTGTAGCGTCAGCACCTAATTCACCAGCGACATTCGCTTCTGGTTCAGATTTCTTAGTGCAGGCTTGAATCACTAAAGCAGTTCCTGCTAAAGCCAAAGTTTGAATAAGTTGTCTTCTGTTAAAGTTCATAGCTGTCTCCTTTATGAGCGTCATTTAACTTTCATTATCATTTCACTTTCAATTGTAAGTCTGACCGAGTATTTTAACAAACCTATTTTCAACTTGAAGGTATCTCTCATCGCCCGCAGCCTGCCCTACGCAGTAGGAAAAGTTCCGCCGTCCGCAGGACGAAAAGTTCCAGCCCGCCCTACGCAGTAGGAAAAGTTCCAGCGAGCACTTGGGCGTGCGAAGCCGCCCAAAAGTGTGCGACTGAACTAGACAGCTTTACCAAAAAAAAACGATCCACGCGAACAGAGCCCACGGTCCGTAAAAAACCAAGAATCTA
>JANODG010000010.1:0-21439 GCA_031412575.1 Bdellovibrionales bacterium | reverse complement strand
GCTTTTAATTTATCTACGGGACTTTTTTTAAGTGTTTATAAAAAAACAGCAGAAATTAGTGTGCTACGATCCTTGGGTTTGCAAGCCAGAAGCGTAGCAATGATCTTTGTATTTCAAGGCATGATTATAGGCTTTGTGGGTTTCTTGCTAGGAAGTCTTTTGGGCTACCTTATGATCAATGTGTTAAATGTGGTTTTGTCCTCAGGATTATTCTTACCACCTGAAGTTTATAAACTGAATTCGTTGATCTTAGAACTTAGAGGCACCGATCTGATTTATATTTTTATTGCTTCTATGTTTATATGTTTTCTTTCGACCATCAGCCCTGCTCGCAGAAATTTTAGATTAAAACCATCTGAAGGACTTAAATATGACTGAGTATTTACTTAAAGCCACTGCTATTAAAAAAAGCTTTACTCGTGATCGAGAAACCTTACAAATTTTGCATGGATTAGACTTTGAAATTAAAAAAGGAGAAAGTGTTGCGATTGTTGGTGGGTCGGGGGCTGGGAAAAGCACTTTGCTGCAGATTCTTGGGACTTTAGATGCGCCAACTGAAGGTGAAGTTTTTTTTAAAAACCAAAACGTCACCCATTGGTCAGATCAAAAACTGGCTAGCTTTAGGAATGAAAACTTAGGCTTTGTATTTCAGTTCCATCACTTACTGCAGGAATTTACGGCTCTAGAAAATGTCATGATCCCAGGCTTGATACAAAATATGCATAAAAATATGGCGAAAGAAAAAGCTTCTTTTGTGTTATCCGAACTGGGTTTAAAAGACAGGTTGGATCACTTTCCATCCCAACTCAGTGGGGGGGAGCAACAAAGAGTAGCAATTGCTCGATCGCTTGTACTTAGACCTGCCCTTATTTTAGCGGATGAGCCTACGGGGAATCTTGACGCGAAGAATACAAAGCAGATCCAGAGGATCTTTCTTGAAATGGTGAATAAATTTGAAGCTTCCGTCGTGATTGTAACTCATGACCGTGAGTTTGCCTCGGGCTTTGATCGAATTTTAGAGCTAAAAGATGGCCTTTGGGATCAATTATCCTTTGCGTAATTGCACTTTAAAATTTATCTTAAGTCACTGTAAATGAAATTGAATTCTATTCGAAACTCTTTTGTAAAGACATTAACATTTGGACTATTGTCCTTGATGTTTTGTTTTTGTGAAGTAGCTTGGGCCGAGAAAGTGACTCACATCACTATCGAAGGCAATCAACGCATTGAAGATGAAGCGATAATCTCGAAAGTTAAGTCCAAAATGGGTGATGACCTTTCGAATTCAGAAGTTGCTGAAGACCTAAGACGCCTGTTTAAATCTGGATACTTTGAAGATGTCAAAGCCGACTTTGAAAAAGGTAATTTAGTATTTACGGTTGTCGAACGAAAGGTAATTCAAGAATTAGATTTTATTGGAAACTCCGAAATTGATGACGATGAAATCTTAGAAGCCATCGACGTTAAAGCCTTTCAATTGTTAGACGAATCTGTTTTAGAAGAAGCTCTCCAAAAAATTCAAAAATCATATGAGGACAAGGGGTTTTTTCTAACTCAGGCGACTTACAAGGTTGAAGACTTGCCAGAACCTCCTGGAGCTATCAAATTAAAAATCATTATCGACGAAAAGAAAAAAGTAAAAATCAAAAAAGTTCGCTTCATCGGTAACAAAGGTCTTTCTGAAGACGTTTTAAAAGCACGAATGTTGACTAAGCCAGGAAGTTTATTTGGTGGCGGAAATTACAAAGAAGAAGATATCGAGCGCGATTATGAACTTCTAAAATACTTATATTTAAACGAAGGTTACGCACAAATTAAAATTGATCCTCCAAAAACTATTGTGACGCCAGATAAAAGTGGTATCGAAGTTTTATTTAAAATCGAAGAAGGACCAAAATTTAAAATTGGCGAAATTACTTTTCAAGGGGATTTACTAAAAACACCTGAAGAGTTTTTAGAAGTTATGCAAGCTGACGAGCAAGAGTATTTTTCGCAGCAGACCATCATGAAGGACCTTTCTGAACTTCAAGCCATTTACGGGGATCAGGGTTTTGCATATGCGAATATTGTCCCAAGACCTATTATGAATGACGAAACAGCCATTATGGATTTAGTGTTTCAAATCACTAAGGGTGAAATTGTCTCTATCGGTGAAATTAAAATCACTGGAAATACTAAGACCCGAGATAAAGTTATTCGTCGTGAAGTGAAATTGATTGAAGGTGAACTTTATAATGAAACAAAAAAACGTCAATCGGTTGCGAATTTAAATCGTTTAGGTTTTTTTAAAGCGGTCGACGTACAGCCACTGACTGATTCCGGCGAGTCCGACGTTATGGATTTAAATATTCAGGTCGAAGAGACTAGCACTGGAACATTAAACCTTGGTGTGGGTTTCGGGGGCTTTCAAGGCTTTGCAGTACAAGGCTCTATGAACCAAACAAATTTGTTTGGCCAAGGTAAAAACGTGGGCTTTAGTGTAAACTGGAGTGAGAACGTAAACAGACTTTTTAATCTAAATTACACAGATCCCTTCTTCTTAGATACCAAATGGTCTTTTGGATTTGACGTTTACCAAAGCTTAAGAATTTTACCTGACTTCAGAGAAGAAAGATTCGGTGGATCCATTCGATTAGGCCGCATGCTTACAGACTACTGGCGTACTTCTGTGAGATACAGATTGGATAGCACAAAATTAATTTTTCCGACTAACGGATACACAGATATTTATACGCCTGACTTGATTGATGATTCCGAAGGCCTAGCAAGCTCTTTAACTTGGTTTTTGGAATACGATCGTAGAAACAACAGACAGTTCCCAACACAAGGATTCTATTCAAACTTGTCATTTGAATACGTAGGAATCGGTGGTGATTTAAATTACTCGGAATCTAATTTTAACGTTCGATATTATAAACCAATCATTGGCTCGCTAGTTTGGAGAAATAACTTTGTTTATGGATATTTGGCCTCGAACGGTTCTGGAAACAACGTTCCGGTCAGTCAGCTTTACCGTTTAGGTGGAGCAAATACAATTCGTGGATACAACTGGTTTACATTAGCTCGTCGTAAATTTTCGAACATCGCTTTCACAGAGCTTGTCGGTGATGGTGCAACTTTCCCAGAATTTAAAGCGCAAAGACCATTCGGTGGTCTACAACAATTTTATTATAACTTAGAATTTGAATGGGCTATGGTTAAAGAAGCCGGAATCAAGGGCGTTGTCTTTTACGACGTTGGGCAAGCTGAGGACGACTTAGCTATTTCAAGAATCAAAAGCTCCTACGGAGCAGGTATCCGCTGGATATCGCCACTGGGTCCGCTTCGATTCGAATGGGGATTCCCAATCGATCCAGATGAGCGCTTTGGCGAAGACAGAGTCGTCTTCGACTTCTCAATCTCATCAACATTCTAATTTTCCAATTCATTTGAAGAAAGACTATAATCCTTAAAAGCGAGTTCGGCTTGGCACGGACGTTTGCTAACTCAAATTTGCAGAAAGTTATTTTCTATATGAATAAATATCGACCCGCCCATCCATGGGACGGCCACATGCGCAGCTGTACAGCGGAGCATGCCGTGGCCCTCTAGCGCGAGTCGCCTACGGCCATATAGATCTTTGTACAGCCATATGCATGCCTTGGCCGACGGCGAGCGCATCCTGCTCTCGCGAGGTCGATATTTATTCATATAGAAAATAACTTTCTGCAAATTTGAGTTAATGCAAACATCTGTGCCAAACGTATGTTTGAGCTTTTAAGGATTGTAGTGACTCTTCAAAATGAATTGGAAAATTAGAAGGTGGATGAGATTGAGAAGGAAGACGACGAGTGTGGATTGGGTTTGGTGCGCTGCGCGAATCTGGTGGGGATTGGCAGGGGGAATGAGGTGTTTTCCTTTCGTTGCATTCGATGTCTAGTTCACTCGTGCGCGCGTTGGGCGGCTGCGCACGACGGCCACATGCGAAGCTGTACAGCTAAGCATGCCGTGGCCCCCAGCGCACTCGCTGGAACCCGCAGAGAGACTTCGTCTCTCGTTTGCGAGCATAGCTCGCTCCGGCGGGGAACTTTTCCGCCTGCTGCGGGCTGGTGATTTGGTTAATTTTTTGTTATGTTGTTGGGAATAAAATGTTTACTTTGAAGATAGGTCTTAAAAAATAGATTTTAAAATAGGAAGGTTAGAATGAATAAATTTTTAATGGCGATTCTTTTTGTGTTTGGTTTAAGTGCTGAAGCTGCTGAGCAAAAGATTGCTTATGTGGATATGCAAATTGCGATTCAACAGACTACTGATGGGAAGAAAGCAAAGAAGACTTTAGAAGGTATTGCGAAAGGTAAAGAAGATAAGCTTAAGAAAATGGAAGCCGAATTAAAAGTTAAAGGCGACGATTTTAAAAAGAAAGCTTCAATTTATGATGAAGAGACTAAGAGAAAAAAACAAATGGAACTTCAAAAAGAATTCTATGACCTTCAACAGTTATTGGGACAAAGCCAACAAGAGTTAAGACAAAAAGAAGAAGAAGCTTTAAAGCCAATTGTTGAATCTATCCGTAAACAAATTGAAGTGATTGCGAAGAAAGATAATTACACTTTGATTTTAGAGAAATCAGAAAATCTTGTGCTGTTTGCTAAGAAAGAAATCGACATCACAGATCAAGTTGTTAAGGCTTACGAAAAATCTAAATAGATTTATATTTATTTTATTAAAATTTAATTAGGATTGTTATGGACCATATTTTAATTCCAGAGATTATGAAGATCTTGCCACATAGATCTCCGTTTTTGCTGATAGATCGAATTTTAGAATTAAACCCTGGTCCTACGAAAGGGCGATTAGGCCGCGTTGTTAAGGCCATCAAAAACGTGACCTATAATGAACCATTTTTTCCAGGACATTTTCCAAACAATCCTGTGATGCCTGGATTTTTAATTCTAGAAGCAATGGCGCAAGCAGGCGCCATTGGTCATCATTTAGATAACGATCCCGAGATGACTTTTTTAATTGCTGGCGTAGACAAAGCTAAGTTTAAAAAACCAGTAATACCTGGGGATACCTTGGTGTTAATTTGTGAAATCATTGCAGAGCGAGCGAAAATGACCAAACTCAGTTGTGTGGCTAAAGTGGATGATAAAGTTGTAGCCGAAGCCGTTCTTTGGGCTTACGCCACACCAACAGAAAAAAGCTAATTTTTAGTTTTTTAAAATTCGAGGTATTTAATGTCTCATAAAATTCATCCCTCGTCCGTCATAGGACCAAATGTAAAGTTGGGTAAAAATATTCACATTGGACCATTTTGTTTTATAGATGGGAAAGTCACCATTGGTGATGATTGTTATTTTGAAAGCAACGTCACTTTAGGATGCGAACAAGCCGATATTACAATTGGAAAAGGAAATATCTTTCATCCTGGTGCTGTAATTGGTGGTCGTCCGCAAGATTTAAAATACAAAAATGAAGTCGTTAAACTTTCAATTGGCGACATGAACGTTTTTAGAGAATGCGTGACTGTTAACCTCGGGACACTTAGCAGTCTTGGTGAAACACGCATTGGAAGTCATGGTTTATTTATGGCTTATGTTCACATCGCCCACGATTGTGTCTTGGGTGATCATGTTGTGGTGGCGAATTCTACGAACTTTGCAGGTCATGTGATTGTTGAAGACCACGTGAAAATAGGTGGGGCTTGCAACTTCAATCAATTTGTTAAACTTGGGGAACATAGCTTTATTGCTGGATTAAGTGGGGTCAACAAAGACATATTACCTTACACTATTGCTAGAACTCCGGAATCTGGAATGTATGCAGTTTGTGCGGTAACAAACACCGTTGGTTTGGAAAGAGCAGGATTATCTGCTGATGAAATTTCATCGATCCATAAGTCAGTTCGTATTTTTTTAAAAGGCCAAGGCACAGTAGAGGAACTGATCACCAGAATTGGTAGCGAGGTCCCATCAAATTCTTACGTCGAAAAAATTGTTAATTTCATTAAAGGCTCTGAGCGAGGAATCGCTAAAGTCTGATCCAATATAGGCTTCAGCATCGATAAGGTGTAATTACGACATGACTTTAAGCTTAGCCAAATCGAACTCTTTACTTATTATTGCGGGTGAAGAATCAAGCTGTAAATACGCTATTAAAGTAATGACTTACCTTAAGAAAAATAAAACGGATTTAGATTTTTGGGGCATTGGCAACAAAGAGATGGAAGGCTTGGGGTTTTCACGTCTTGCAAAGTCCGAAGATTTAGCCGTCATGGGTTTGTTTGAAATTTTAAAAAATCAAAAAAAAATTAGAGCCGCATTTTCTGAGGTCTTAAAGCAGTGCGAGATTCGAAAGCCAAAAGTGGCTTTGCTTTTGGATTACGGCGGTTTTAATTTAAAGCTTGCTGGGGTTTTGAAATCTAAAGGCATTAAAGTTGTATACTACATTCCCCCTAAGATTTGGGTTTGGCGAAAAAACAGAGTATTTAAAATCAAAAAATTCGTGGATAAAGTTTTAGTGGTGCACCCATTCGAAGTAGATTTTTATAAAAACTATGGTGTTGAAGCAACTTATGTTGGGCATCCCTTGTTGGAAGAATTTTATCACTACAAATCTAACTCTTCATCTTTAGAGCCATTTAAAAAGAAATTAGGTCTAGATAGCAGCTTAAATTTAGGCCTTATGCCAGGGAGCAGAGACTCGGAAGTTGAACGACTTTTGAATTTATTTCTAGATACGGCAGCGCTAGTCTATGAAAAAAAACCGAACATCAATGTGACTGTGTTAGTTGCTCCTGGTTACGAGATTGAAGATTTTAAAGCGCGATTAAATAAGAATTATGAATTTCCAATTCATTTTGTTAAAGAAGATTCATGGAAGATGATTGATCTTTGTGATTACCTGATTACAGCTTCGGGTACGGCGACCTTGCAGGTGGGATTACTTAAAAAGCCTCAGATTGTCGTTTACAGAATGAATCCATTAAGCGCTTTTTTAGCAAAAATAATTGTGACTGGAATAAAGTATTTTGGTTTAATAAATTTAATTTTGAATGAACAAATTTGTCCTGAATATTTTCAACAAAATGCAAAGCCCGAACCGATGTCACAAAATATTTTAGATTTGATTATTAATAAAGATAATTTAAAGACTGAAATGTTAGCCAAATATGATAGATTGGAAGAACAACTAAAAGGGCCTGGAGCAGCTAAGATGGTTTCAGAATCCATTTTAAGTTTTTTATGAAGGTCATGAATTCTAAAGCCACGCATTCAAAAATTTCCATTCTAAGTGTAGTCTTGTGTGTATTGAAATTTCCTTTAATTCCCCTTGGGATTTTATATTTTTTTATTCTAAAAGTTAAAAATCTTTTTTATGATAAAAATATATTTAGTTCTAGAAAGCTTTCTAAACCAGTCATCAGCATCGGAAATATTTCTGTTGGGGGTTCTGGGAAAACAGCGCTGGTTTTATCTTTAGCTGAAAAGTTTGATCAATTTGCTGTTTTAACTCGTGGTTATAAATCCAAAGTGACACAAAATAAAACTTATCCTCAAATGGTCAAGGCTAACGATACCGCCATGTATGGCGATGAACCAAGTTTAATTGCATCTTACATGAGGTCTGGCTTGGTTGTGATCGATCCCGATCGTTTTCGTGGCGGAGAATATGCTTTAAGTCAAAATACAAATATCGATTTTTTTATTCTAGATGATGGATTTCAGCATAGAAAGTTACATCGGGATTTAGATCTTGTGGTTTTTGATCTAGACACCTTTGTAGACACTTTAGTTTTTGGAAAGCCTATTTTTTTATTTATGCTACTTCCTTTTGGAAAATTCAGAGAATCATTAAGCGCACTTAAGCGCGCGGATTGTGTTTTGATTTCAAAATGGAATCATCTTAAATCCAATCAAGTGGATCAGGCTTTAAGAGGCTTAAAAAAGATAAATTCGAATATATTATTTTTAGAAAGTGAAATCACTGATGTCGTTAATACATCGGGCGAGAGAATGATTAAAGGCAAGGTCATTTTGTTTTCTGGACTTGGAAATCCGACAGTATTCGCAAAAGATATTTCAGTCACATTTCCAGATCTAAAAATTTTGAAACATAAAGTATTTAAAGATCATCACAAATACTCGATTAAAGATGTTCAAGATTTGGTTAAGCTTGCTGAAGAAAATGACGCGAATCTTATTTGTTCCGAGAAAGACTTCATAAAAATAAAGGAATTTGAATTAGGTAAGGCCATGCACAAGGTGTTTTTCAGCCGTCAAAGCCTTAAAATCGAAGAAAGGCTTTCGGATTTAATTATTCATGTTAATAAAGTAAAATCCAAGACGAATAAAGACTAAAACCTAGAATTTTTAAGATCCTTCGTGACCCTAAAGATAACCAAAATCCTAACTAGGTGTTAAATAAAATATTGAATGTTGTGTTTTAGTCTATAGACTAATTTTTATGGTTAAATCAATCGGATTAATTTTTTTAATAATGCTTTGTTCATGTTCGATGAGTGAAAAAAAGCGGAAGAGAATTAAGGCCACAACAGTGATTGAAAATCCTTTTGATATCACAACACTTCCCCAAGAAAATACCGATGAATCCAATTCTGAAAATTTAAAAAAGGATGCTGCAGAAAAGTTTCATGAATCTGGACCGACGGTTGTAAACTCAACACCCGAAAAAATTGATGAGTCAAAGAAAGCCTCAAATTTTGGAATCGATACTACTGTAAAAACTAAACCTCAAGACAAAGTCAGTGCTGCCCAAACTTTGAAAAAGGATTTAGCTGTGAAAAAAGTTGAAGACGAAAGAGATAGTTTAGAAAAGAAATTTCCTTTTAAAGTCGGCGAAAAAATTGAATATGCTGTAAACTATTTTGCTCTTGAAGCAGGCCGATTCATATTTGAAGTGCGCCCTGTTAAACAGATACAGAATCGCCCTGTGTTTCACTTTTATGTTTCTGCGAAGACCTCAAGTATATTTGCATGGGTATATACTTTGAAAGATTTTGCAGAGTCCTTCTGGGATATGAAAACCCAGCGCCCTTTTTTGATGAAAATTTATGGTGAGGAAAGTCGTTATATTCGTGAAGTTCAAACAGCTTTTGATTGGACTAAAAAACAAGCTCGTTACCAGGCCAAAATTGTTGAAGTGGGTAAAGGACTTGATGAAGAAGATAAAACTTGGGACCTAAAGCATATGGACGCCCAAGATGTCGTATCGGCTTTATATTTTTTGAGGACCAAAAAACTAGAAGTGGGTAAGACATTTGATTTTAGAGTCGCAGAAATGGGTAAAGACATTTTGGTGCGTGCGGTCGTCGTAGAGGAAGCTGTATTGAGCACGAAGCTAGGTAAGTTCAACACCTTCATAGTTAAGCCTACATTTTCTGTCAACGGAGCTTGGAAACAAAAAGGCGACATCAAGCTTTGGTTAACCAATGACGAGTATAAGACTCCGATCCAGTTCGAAGCGAAGATCAAGGTTGGTACGATACGTGGACGATTGCATTCGTTGAAGCGTTGAGCGCTCGAGTGAATAGACAGTGTCCTTCAAAAAATTCAAACGAGAAATTCATAAGTCTTAGTTTAAATACAAATACATTCAGATATCAGCGATCGCGCAGGGCGTATCGTGCCAAGCGGCACGAAGTGACGATTGGCAGGATACGAGCCTGCGGCCGTTAGCGGTTGTGAATGTATTTGTATTTAAACTAAGACTTATGAATTTCTCGTTTGAATTTTTTGGAGGTTTTAAGCGCTGTCTAGTTCACTCGAGCGCTCTTCGGGCGGCTTCGCACGACGGCCACATGCGCAGCTGTACAGCGAAGCATGCCGTGGCCCCTGCGCTCTCGCTGGAACTTTTCCACCTGCAGACGGCATTACAAATCTAAGTTCTTCACATCAATGTTATATTTTTTGATTTTTCTAAGTAAAGTGTTTTTAGGTATGTTTGCGGTGGCGACGGTTTTGTTGATGCGGCCGTTATTGGCTTTAAGTGCTGCGATAATAAATTCTTTTTCCATTTCCTCTTTGAAGATGTCGTACTGCAGGGGACCGTTGTAGGTGGCTGAATTGTCGAAATGGATTTCTGTGTTTTGGTTATGAGCGATATTTTCTGGGATGTCACTGGCACTGATCCAATCTTTATTGGCCATAATAAAAACGCGCTCGATGGTGTTTTCAAGTTCACGGATGTTTCCAGGCCAAGAATATTTTTTTAAGATTTCAATGGCTTCAGGTGCGAAACCTTTAATATCTTTTTTTAATTTTTTGTTTAGTTTCACCATGAAGTGATGGATAAAGTTTTCGATATCTTCAATGCGTTCTCTAAGTGGTGGAAGAAAGATTGGCATTACGTTAAGTCTATAAAATAAGTCTTCTCTGAAGCGTTTTTCTTCAATCATTTTTTCTAAATTCTGATTTGTAGCCGCTAAAATTCGTGAGTTAGTTTTCACTTCGCGGTTACTGCCGACAGGTAAGAATTTTCTCTCTTGTAAAACTCGAAGGAGCTTCACTTGCATTTCGGGTTTTAATTCTGCGATCTCATCTAAAAAAATTGTTCCATCATTAGCGTATTGAAATTTTCCAATCTTTCTTTCAGTCGCCCCAGTAAAACTTCCTTTCTCGTGACCGAAAAGTTCGCTTTCCATCAAGGCTTCTGGAATAGCTCCACAGTTAATGGCAACGAATTTTCCAGACTTTCTTGAAGAGTAATAATGGATGGCTCGGGCCACCATCTCTTTTCCGGTTCCATTCTCACCACGGATTAAAACAGTAGTATCGACGTTTGTGAGTTTGTGAACCAAAGAGAAGATTTCCTTCATCTTCGTTGTAGATCCAACAATTTCGGACTCAACGTCATCATCAAAAATAGGAAGACTAATCTTAAGTTCACGAACAAGTTGTCTGGCCTCGTGGGCTTCGTTAACAAGCTTAATCAGGTCATTAGGTTCTACTGGTTTTTCTAAGTAGTCGTAGGCACCGGACTTAATGGCTCTAACGGCGTCGTTTAAGTTACTGTGTGCAGTCATTATTAAAATACAAACTTCTGGATTTTCGGCTTTTATTTTTTCTAGAGCGGTTAACCCGTCCATCTCTGGCATTTTGACGTCCATCATAACAAAATCAAAGTTGGATTCTGAAATCATGTTTAAAGCATCAAGACCATTTTGAGCCTCCGACACTTCAAAATTTATATTTTCAAATGAGTTTTCAAAGATCGTTTTAACTGAATTTCTTAATTCTTTTTCGTCATCTACAATTAAAACTTTTAATGTTACATTTTCCAAATCAAACCTCTGTGGGAAATTTTACAATAATAGTGGTACCATGCCCTACTACGCTTTTTATATCAATTAAACCATTGTGAAGCTCAATAAAATATTTTACTAAAAACAAGCCAAGTCCCGTGCCCTGAGCCGCAGTAGTGCTTTCGCCTCTAAAGAACTTTTCAAAGATCAAATTTAAGTGCTCTTCTTTAATTCCAGGCCCCTGATCGGTGATTTCTACGCTGACGAAGTTATCTTCCTCGTAGGAAGAAATTGAAATTTTTGTATGAGGTAGAGAATATTTAATCGCATTTTCAATTAAATTTATCATAATTTCTAAGACTAAAGTTTTATCTGCTTCAATTAAAAACATAGGTTCAAGAGTTAAATCAAAATTTATTGATTTTTCAGCAGCCACTGAGGTCAACTGACTGCAAGCAGTTTCGATGACTTCGTTAATATCAAGAGGTTTTTTTATTATCGTAAAGTCTTTGGATTCAATTTTTAAAAGTTTAAGAATGGATTTAATGTATCTGTCCAAATGTTTACTTTCTGTATAGATAGAATTTAATTCCTCCGTCAGTTGCGGGGATATAGAGGTTTGCTGGGCTGTTCTTAGCCTATGGACTACAGATTGAATTTTTGCGAGTGGAGTTTTTAAATCATGACTAATTAAGCTTACGAAGTTCGATTTAAGCTCTTCTAAAGATTTTAAATAGTCCTGCTCTTTTTGCATTTGCCATACGTTTTTTTCTCGATCAAGAAGCATTTGGCTTATTATGATCACGTAGCTTATAAAAATTGTAGATAGTGCCGTTACAAGTGGTGTCCAAATGTAATAAACGTCAAATAAAAAGATGGATGCTGAGACTGACAAAAAAGCTAAACACACAAGGAGAGTTACCCCAACTCCTTGGGGAAAGTTTAAGATCAACCAAACGCAAATTAAGATCAAGGGTAAAATGAGAATTGCATAAACGTAAATCGGCCATTTGTTTATCCATCGATTGTGGTTGATGTTGTCGATGATGTTGGCGTAGATTTCAGAACGATTCATAATTCCAAGAGGTGTTTTGATCAAGTGATCCTTACCGTAGTCTGGCGCTATGATAATTGTTTTATTCTCAATTAATTCTTTTTTTAAAGTTCCATCAAACGCACTTAATAGAGAGTAGTTTTGGAATGTTCCTGGCGGACCTCTAAAATTGATTAATTGTTCTTGCGATTTAGTAAAAACTTTAGGCCACAGCGAAGACAGCACCTCAGGCATTTGTGGTATATTCACACTAGAAAAATAAAAATTACGTAAAATGCCATCGTAATCGGGTCTTAATAAATTGATTCCGATGTTTTCGTTAAAATTATCACCAAACTTCGAAGGCAACAGCCGTCCTAAATTGTCGATGTCTGAAATCCAAAAAATATCAGTATCTTTTGATAAAAAATTAACAACTCCCCAATTTATATTTAGGTTCTTTGAAAAATAAAAGTCGACGCCGATTTTCTTAGCCCCGGATTGTTTCAAGTACTGCAGGGTTTGAAACCAAAAACCTTGGTTCCAGTAATAAGAATCTGTGACAGGTTCTTGCCTATAAATCATAGATTTTAAAATCGAAGGTTTAAAAACTTCATCCCACTCAGCTTGAGATATGGATAGAATAACAATCTTGGAATCAATTTTTTGCGGGCTTCGTAAATTAAATCTATTGTCGTAATTTTTAAGGCCAATATCGGCAATGAGTATAAAAATTGATATGATCCAGATCGTAAGAATTCGAAAAAAAATGGGATCTTTATAAAAAAGCCCTATCTTTTTGAGAATAAATTTTAAGATGAAAAAAAGCCTTTGAGTCTTCAACATACTGCAACGCATCTTTTACCAAGGCTTGATCTACAAATCAAATCCAAGCATCTTCTAAGCGAAATGAAATCTAAAATGTTAAGTACATGGACAAATTCTGGTGAAATCCTTAAGAAAACGGCCCCCCAAGTGGGGTTTGGTCTGACTATAGGGAATTTTGATGGTGTTCATTTGGGACACCGTAAGCTTTTGATGGAATTCATCGATGATTGCAAAAATTATAATATACAAAGCTTAGTGCTCACTTTTGACCCGCACCCTAAACATGTTATCAATCCAAGGGATCCTTATGCGACACGATTGTTCCCCATTGACGACCTAAAAAGGGAACTTCAGGGAATAGGTCTTGATCATCTTTGGGTTCAAAATTTTAATCTTGAAATGGCTTCAAAAACACCTGAACAATTCATCGAAAGCTTTCTGGATTCTTTACCCATAAAGTTTTTGCTTGTCGGTCACGATTTTCGTTTTGGTAAAGAGAGAAAAGGAAAAATTGAAGATCTTTTAGTCTGGTGTGAAGCTAAAAAAGTTCCCTTAAAGATATTTTCACCTTTTGAAGTGGAAAACAAAAGAGTATCTACGTCTTTAATTAAAGATTATTTAATTGACGGGGATTTAGAATCGGCAGCAAAATTTTTGGGTCGAAAATATTCTGTTTACGGCAAAGTTGTTAAGGGCGAAAACCGGGGTGAAGGCATAGGATTTCCAACTGCAAATTTAAATTCACCAGTGCCGCTAAAAAATGGAGTTTATGCCACAAAGCTTAACTTTGGCGGCGAAGTTTTTAAATCCATTACAAATGTTGGACTAAGACCAACTGTTAATCAAAATTTAGATCTTTGGAATAAAAATGTAGAAACCCATGTCCCAGGCCAAAGGCTTGATCTTTACGGTAAAGAAGTTCAGGTCGAGTTTTTCAAATTTTTAAGACCCGAAATAAAATTTGAATCTTTAGATCATCTAAAAGACCAAATCGCAAAAGATATCAAAAGCATAAATATTTCCTATTGATACATTCAAAAAATCCCCAGGGCTTTGGTCCTGATCAAAAATAAAAAATACTTAACTTCATGAGCTTAAGCGTCGATATGTTCCATGAACAGATTAACTTGTGGAGTGCTTTTGAAAAGCGGTATCGAAAGAGTAGTCATTGAAAATAAAATACTGACTCAAGAGGAAGTTAATAAAACTCGTGATGGGGCAGAAAAAAGCAAAGTCAGCTTTATGTCCGAATTATTAAAAACAGGAAAAGTCACAGAAGATCAAATCGTTGATCTTTTAGCTGCACGATTTAGAGTGCAAAAAATTGAATTAGATAAATTTAATATCAATCCAGAAATTATAAAACTATTACCTCCGCAGCTTTGCCGTAAGCATAAAGTCATTCCCGTTGCGAAATCTAAAACCAGAAAACTTGTTGTTGCTTTCAGTGACCCAGGTAATTACTTTGCGCTTGATGACATAAGTATGATTGCGCAGATGCAGATCGAAATCGTAGTCGCATCAGAATCGTCGATTGAATCCGCCATTAAGAAAAATTATGCTCCCAAGGGAACTGATATTTCTAAAATGATGAGTGACTTAACAAACGAAGGTGTTGGAACAGTAGTTGATCCCTCGGAAAAAACTAATTCTGCAATCGATGATGATTCAGCGAATGCGGGTGATGGTCCTATCATTAACTTCGTGAATAAATTGCTTTCGGAAGCTATTTCCAATGGCGTTTCAGATATTCACATTGAGCCTTATGAGAAACGTTTAAGAGTGCGTTTTCGTTTGGATGGTAGTTTATTAGAAAAAGTGCAGCCACCTCATAACACCGCTTCAGCGATCATAAGCCGTATTAAAATCATGAGCCGATTAGATATTGCAGAAAGACGCCGTCCCCAAGATGGTCGTTTAAAAGTCAGACTTTCAGATGGTAAAGAAGTGGATTTTCGAGTGAGCATCATCCCAACTTTGTTTGGTGAAAAAGCCGTTTTGCGTATTTTGGATAAATCTAATCTTAACGTAGATTTAAAAACGATTGGCTTTAGAAAAGAAGATCTGCCATTTATCGTAGATGTGATTTCGCGTCCGCAAGGACTAGTTCTAGTTACGGGTCCAACAGGTAGTGGTAAAACTACGACTTTATATTCCTTCTTAGATGCCATGAACACGATCGATAAAAATATTTCTACTGCAGAAGATCCGGTTGAATTTAACGTTGATGGTATAAACCAAATTCAGGTTCATCCTGATATTGGATTTGATTTCGCCGCCGCCTTAAGAAGCTTTTTGCGTCAAGATCCTGATATCATCATGGTGGGGGAGATTCGAGATTTAGAGACTGCAAAGATCGCTTTTAAAGCGGCCTCTACAGGTCACTTAGTTTTATCTACTCTTCACACCAATGACTCTATTGCTACATTATCTAGAATTATGGATATGGGTATTCCTGGCTATGTGGTGGCCGAAACTATCACTCTAATTATTGCTCAGCGTTTAATGAAAAGAAACTGCAGTAAATGTTCTATACCAGTGGAAATCCCTGATGAGAGTTTGCTGCAAATCGGCGTAAAGCGTGAAGATTTACCAAAATATAAAAACTTAAAGAAAGGCAAAGGCTGCGGCACCTGCAATAATACAGGCTTAAAGGGTCGTATCCCAATATTTGAAATTTTGCGCATGACAAGCGAGGTTAGAAATTCAATACTTAGAGGTGACTCGCCTGTGGACATGAAGAAAAAGGCTATTGCAGATGGAAAATTTTTGACACTTAGAATGTCTGCATTAGATCGATTAAGAGAAGGGCATTCCACCGTCGAGCAAGTGATGAACAGCTCGGTGAATGATGAAGAATAAAATAAATTTATTTATAGAAAAATTTCTAAAAACTGAAGATATACGCTCTGTATACTTCACCCCTCATTCACAAATTGCTTTAAGGGCGACAGATGGTCGTCTTGAGCTTTTAGGGGACACTCTAACTCCAAACGGCTCTGTTAGTTTTTTCACAAATTTTGTAGGCGAAGAAACATATTCAAAACTATTGATTGAGAAATTAACTGTCAGTGAAATAAAACTGGAAGGCACTTTGATTGTAGCCGATGCCATTTTATCTGAATCCGGTGTTACGTTTTCTTTGACTAAAAAAGAGCTTTTAAAATCCTATATTGATGATTATCCACAGATGATCACTAATTTTTTAAATATGGGTTCGGGTTTAGTGATAGGAGTTCATAAAAAATCCTCTGAAATTAACCGCATTGAGCGTGAAATTTTCTCACAGAAATTAAGTCAAAAAACCCAAGCTGCTATCTATGTTCGTCGGGACAAAGAATTACCGTTTTTTCATAAAGACGCTTTTGTGATTAATGTTTTAAATAAAGATAAATCCAACTTAGACAGCGCCACTCAAGAAATTGATTTGATAAGATATGGGCTAATCGAAAACGTTACGGACATTGAAAACATAAGCCAGTATTTGTCTTCCGGTGCTTTTGTATTAGCACATATTCATGCCAATAAAGTTTCAGAAGCTTTAGTTTATTTACAAGCTCAATTGAGCACGTGGGAATCCAGATATTTAATGAGCCAGTCTTTAGTGGGGTTATATTCTTTTTTAAATTGGACCCATGACAATAAGCTTAATTATGCTTTTGAAGCTTATCCTTTCGGCCCAATCACTAAAAATAAATTTTATTCACTAGACTCCAAAGAGTATTTTAATTTTTTCGAAAATGATTTTAAAACTAATGGTCTTAGTTTTTCACAAAGTTTACATACCAAAGTGCTGAAAAGGTCTATAGACCTTAGAAAAGCCTTTGAACTTACCCCAGATCCAAGCGATCTTGATTATATACTGAAGAAATCAGGATTATAATCTTCGGGGGAGAATCAATTGGCAAAGTACAATTACCTTGCAAAAGACGGTAGCGGTAAACTTATAAAAGGAATGTTAGATGTTTATAGTGTTGCCGAAGCACGAACTGTTCTGCGGGGACAAAATTTAACACCTATTTCCATTAAGCAACAAGCCACTTTCATGTCTGGTTTCAACAAAGCTTCTTGTACTCCTAAAGAGCTTCAGGTTTTTAGCCGTCAGTTTGCAGTTCTAATTGAATCCGGTGTTCCTATCTTAGAAAGTCTATCAAGCATTGCTGAAGGTCAAGCGAACCAAAAATTCAAAATGGCCATCGATGATATCGTAAGACAAATTTCGACGGGCCGAAAGCTATCTGAAGCCCTTTCATTATACCCTGGGATTTTCAGTAAACTGTACGTCAACCTTGTTAAGGCCGGTGAAGAGGCTGGGGTGTTAGACGAAGTCTTAAATCGTTTGGCCGTCTATATCGAAAAAAGTAATGCGTTGAAATCTAAGATCACAGGCGCTTTATGGTATCCAATTGCGACAATGGTGATTGCATTTTCCGCAGTGACTGTCGTTTTAGTTTTTGTTATTCCAAAATTCCAAGAACTATTTAATGAACAGGGCCAATCCCTTCCGGCACTGACTCAAAAAGTAATCGACTTGAGTGAAAGCTTACAGGCCAACTGGTATATTTATTTAGGAATCACAACAGCTATCCCAGTTGGGATTATGATGTTTTATAAAACTCCGAACGGGCGACAAATCATAGATCGAATTTTGATTCGTATTCCGGTTTTTGGAAGTTTAATTATAAAAAGTTGCGTAGCTAGAATGGCAAGAACTCTGGCTACATTATTAAAAGCTGGTGTGCAGTTAGTTGAAGCCATTGAAATTACAGCGGGGATCGCTGGGAATGCGGTACTAGAAAATGATTTGGAAACTTCAAGAAAATCCATCATTCAAGGTAAATCCTTTGTTGAGCCACTTAAAAAATCCGTGATGATTCCATTGATGGTTTCTCAAATGATCGCTATTGGTGAGAAGACCGGTAACATAGATACGATGTTACTTAAGATCGCTGACTTTTATGAGGCCGAAGTCGAAACAGCAGCCGATGCCTTAACAAGTTTAATTGAGCCCCTACTGATTGTTTTTCTTGGTGGTACCGTTGGGGTTTTAGTTATTGCGATGTTCTTGCCAATTTTCAACTTAGCCGGAACGGCGATGTAGTCAGGTGCAATCGATTGAAGAATTTATGTTCAGTTCTAAAAATAAAGTTCAAGGGTTAAGTGGGTTTAACTCTTGGATTACTGAAGCGATTAGAATTGGATTATATTTCTTTGCTGTTGCCACCTCGATCTTAACTCAAATTATTAATCCCTATTTTTTAAATTTTAACATTTGGATTCCAGTTTATTCTTTAGTGATCATAGGATTGGTCCTTCACTTTTTAGTGATTTTTAATCTAAATTTAAAAAGAAATATTTATTTTGAAACCAGCTTGTTTGTTTTAGACACACTTTTCGTTTCCGCAATTAGTTATTTCACTTTCTTGTCTTATCCAATGTTTACAGTTTTATACTTAATAAATATTGTTTTATGTTCGTTTGTTTTAGGAAGCTCGATAAGCTTTTTACTTTCTGGAATATCAGTCTTTTTTTATACGTTCACTCTGCTGCTTAGAATTTCAGAAACAACCTTTGATCCGATAACTTATATTTTAAATATATTTGTATTTTATTTTGCTGCCCTTTTTTCTGGATATTTAGGGGATGTGCTTTCGGATAAAACCAACGAGCTTGCAAAGACTAACGTTGATTTAAAGCAATTAAAGAATTTAAGCCAATTTATAATAAAAAATATTGGCATAGGCTTAGTTTCATTTCAAAAGGAAAAACAAGTTTCATTTGCAAACGATGCGGCTAAAGCCATTTTGGGGACAGATTTAGACACTCAAGATAATTTCATTAAAAACAATGTCATTCAAAATAATCAGTCGGATGTTCAACACACTCGACGTCAAGAATATGAATTGGAAATTAAAGGCGTTAGAAAAAACTTAGAATTTATTTCGACATTTATTCCTGATGACCAAATGCAAGCGAATTGGGTTTTACTTGTTCAAGATCTTACTGAAATTAAGGGTCTTCAAAAAGAGCTTCAAATGAAAGAAAAGCTGGCAGCCATAGGACAATTAGCGGGTGGTATCGCCCACGAGATTCGAAATCCGCTGGCAAGCATCAGTGGAAGCGTTGAAATGTTAAAAGAAACCACTAAAGATTTAAATCCTGAAAATTCAAAATTATTTTCAATCATTATTAAAGAAATTGATCGTTTAAACTTATTAATCACGGATTTTTTAAGTTTTGTTCGTCCCGAAGTTAAGCGAACGGATAAAGTGTCTTTAAAAGATTTGATCAGTGATATTTTAACCTTGATTAAAAACGATAAAAAATTAGCTGAAAATGTTGAATTTAATTTAGAGTTAGCTGATGTCACAATTAAATGCGACCGAAGCAAACTTCAACAGGCTATATTAAATATCATAACTAACGCTCTTCAAGCTGTTCAGAAACAATCGGAAAAAAAATTCTTTTGTCGCCTTACAAAGGAAGGTTATTTCGTTAGTTTAGAATTTACAGACAATGGTCCCGGTATGTCACCAACAGTTCTTGGACGAATATTCGAACCCTTCTACACAACGAAGGACAAAGGCACGGGCTTAGGTCTAGCAATCACACATAGAATCATCGAAGGGCACGAAGGAACAATAAAAGTTTTCTCGGATGAAAAAAAAGGGACAACTTTTTTTATAAGGTTGCCGATAAATTAAATGCAATAGGAGATTCGCATGAGTTTGAAGCACCGTATTTTAGTTGTTGATGATGAAGAATCAATAAGAGAATTCTTAGACATTATGTTAAAAAAAGAAGGCTACACGGTAACTACTGCTGAAAATGGCAGAGTGGCAAAAGAGATTCTTGAAAAGAAGTCTTTTGATTTAGTGATCTCTGATTTTCAAATGCCAGAAATGACAGGAATGGAACTTTTAAAATTTGTAAAAGATCATTTTCCTCAAACGATTTTCATGATGATCACAGCCTTCGGCACTACAGAATCAGCCGTAGAAGCCATGAAGATTGGCGCTTATGACTATATTACGAAGCCTTTTAAAATTGATGAAGTCAGAATCAACATCGCCAATGCTTTAAGAAGCTTATCTTTAGAAAAAGAAAACAGACATTTAAAAAAAGAATTAGTTCGCGAATATAATTTCAGCAACATTGTTGGTAACACAGAAGTTATGCACGATGTTTTCAATATGATTAAACGAGTTAGCCTTGCGCCAACAAACATTTTAATCACGGGCGAGAGCGGAACAGGTAAAGAAGTCATTGCTAAAGCAATCCACTATAACGGAGAAGCCAAAGATAGACCCTTCATCACCATCAACTGTGGTGCTATCCCTGAAAATTTAATGGAATCTGAATTATTTGGACACAAAAAAGGATCTTTCACAGGCGCTATCGCAGACAAAGAAGGTTTGTTTCAAGCAGCTAATGGTGGAACTTTATTTTTGGACGAAATCGGTGAATTGCCACTGAACATGCAAGTTAAAGTTTTAAGAGCCATTCAAGAAAGAGTGATTCGTAGAGTGGGCGATAACGAAGATATGAAAGTTCAAGTTCGTTTGATCGCAGCTACAAATAGAAACTTACAAGAAATGGTGGATCAAAAAACCTTCAGACAGGATTTATACTATCGTCTAAATGTAATTCCAATACATGCACCAGCTTTAAGAGACCGTGCTGCCGATGTACCTTTATTAGCAAATCATTTTCTTAAAAAGTATAACGATCGTTTAGGAAAAAACATTCAAGGTATTACAGCTGAAGCCATGCAGGTTTTAAAAACTTACAGTTACCCAGGTAACGTTAGAGAATTAGAAAACATCATTGAAAGAACTGTAGCCTTAGAGCCAGGGTCATCAATCTTACCAGAAAGTTTACCTCCATTCGTAAACACAGCCGAAGGTCGTAAGTTAGCTTCAAGTCACGAAATCGAAGTGACAGAAGATGGTGTTGATTTAGAAAAAATCCTTGGTCAAATCGAAAAAGAATTATTAATGAAAGCAATGCACACTGCAGGTGGAGTCAAAAAACGCGCCGCCAAGCTCTTAAAGATAACTTTCCGATCCATGAGATACCGCGCCGAGAAGCACGACCTTAAAGCCTTAATCGACGATGACATCGACGACGATAGCGCCGAAGCCGGTTAATCCAAATCCTATTCAAATCATTAATTCCTAAATCTTGGACTTTTTTTTTGAAAAGTTCTTCATGATTTAATTCATACTTTTTTTGATATCTTATTTATACTCTTACATCAGGCAAGCCTTGGCACTCGGCCTTGCAATCCAAAGCCGAAGCAAGTTTATCTAAAATATAAAGGGTATAGAGCTTCT
>JANODG010000009.1:0-8221 GCA_031412575.1 Bdellovibrionales bacterium | reverse complement strand
GATCAGTTCACATGCTTAAATCTTCACTGTATGCCGCAACTTGGACACAATTACTTAAAGTTACTGTTCGTGAACCCCGGCCAAATAACCCAGAAAGTCTTTATTCTTTCCCCTCTGGTCATGCCACCCACGCTTTTGCTTTTGCATCAGTAGTTGCAACAGAGCACGAGTGGTACTGGGGTGTTGGGGCGTATTCTTTGGCTGCATTGGTGGCTATCAGCCGTGTCAATGACAATGCTCATAGACTTCATGATGTCATTGCTGGTGCAACGATAGGCATGTCTTATGGGTTGGGTGTTCACTATCTAGATAACAAATCTTTTCAAGAAGTAAAAAAAATCTCTTTCTTGCCAAGCACAAATGGTATTTTTCTAAATTATAATACTAAATTATAAGCACTGGAGCGGTCGCCCATAAACAGGGATAAAAACCTGTACAGATTCGGTCTCGTAGACTAAACATCAAATTATGAAAAGTTTATTTATAAAAAAAGATCTTAATCGTTTAATCAGTGACGCCCAAGATTCAAATGCAGATGTTCACGGTGGACCTGTTCTAAAAAGGACCTTAGGGGCTTTCAATTTAACCACTCTTGGTATTGGCGCAATTATCGGGGCGGGAATTTTTTCGCTCACCGGAGCGGCCGCTGCGAATTATGCGGGCCCGGGAATTGTTTACAGCTTTATTATTGGTGGGATTTTATGTGCGTTCGCAGGACTTTGTTATTCTGAATTAGCTTCAATGGTTCCTGTTTCAGGATCGGCGTATGCTTATACATATGCGACGATGGGTGAGTTCATTGCTTGGATCGTCGGCTGGGATTTAGTGCTTGAATATGCTTTTGGTGCGGTCACGGTTGCAACTTCATGGTCAGGGTATTTAGTTTCACTGCTTTCGAAAACCATGGGTATTGGATTTCCAGATTTTGTTTTTCAATTGACAAAAGGTCCTTGGGAAATGACTACACTGCCTTCTGGCGTACAACTGCCAGGTATTTGGAATGTACCTGCAACTTTCATTTGTTTAGTCATGGCCGCCATTCTTTATCGCGGAATGAAAGAAAGTGCGTTTGTAAATAATTTGATCGTGATTTTAAAGGTGGTCATTATTGTTTCTTTCATCATTTTAGGTTGGGGAGTTATAGATACTGCGAATTGGAATGCAAATCCTGGAGCCGGTTGGTTTTCATCGTTTGTTCCTGAGTATGGCCTTTCGCTACGTGGAGGGGTGGAGTTTATGAGTTACGGCTGGTCGGGTGTTCTGACAGGCGCTGGTGTCGTATTCTTCGCCTACATTGGATTTGATGCGATTTCAACTGCAGCCCAAGAGGCAAAAAACCCTCAAAGAGATCTTCCCATTGGGATTCTATCTTCACTTGTGATCTGCACTATACTTTATATTCTAATGGCATTGGTATTAACCGGAGTGGTAAACTATAAAGAACTAGGTGTTTCTGACCCTGTAGCTGTAGGTGTCGATCACATAGTAGCACTTCGTGGGTGGAGTATGGGGGCTCAAAAAACACTTTCCTTTTTTGTTAAATTTGGTGCGTTAGCCGGATTAACAAGTGTTGTTTTAGTAATGATGATGGGTAACACCAGGGTTTTATACGCTATGTCCAAAGATGGTTTGCTACCATGGTTCTCGAAGGTGCATCCGAAATTTCAAACACCACATATCGCAACAACTATAACTGGAATTTTCGCAGGTGTTTGTGCAGGGTTGATGCCTATGAGTTTAGTTGGGGAATTAGTTTCGATCGGAACTCTTTTGGCTTTTGTGCTTGTGTGTTTAGGAGTTCCAATTTTAAGAATTACAAATCCAAATACTCATCGTCCGTTTAAGACACCATTTTACTGGCCAGTTTCTATCACTGGTGCAGTGGCGTGTTTGTGGGTGATGAGTGGGCTACCCTATGACACATGGATAAGACTTTTTGTGTGGTTAGCCATAGGGTTTGTTATTTACTTTGTGTACTCATTAAAACACTCTAAGCTTAGAAAAGAATAAGGTTAGTTATTGCCAATTTTGCACATCTTTAACTCTTTTTTAAGTTGGAATGGAATGAAGCTTATTTTTTACTTTTTGTTATCTTTTTTATTATTTAATTCGACAGGAGTTGCAATGAGTCCTTATCGTCCCGAACTTATGGTTTTTGTGAGTCCTAAAAAAGACATGGAGCTACGTTCGCCGATAAGTGAAAATACAATACTCATAAAAAAGAAATTATTAAAGAGTCAAAAGATTCAGTGGAAAGACAACATGCATGTTGAGCTTGTTTTTTCTGATCCTACAAGTGATAGAATCTTCACTGTAGGTGGTTTAGGGGATTCGGGTTCGGATCTGGGACTAATTACTTTTTATGATTATGAAGGCGCTAAAAAAGAGCTTCAGGTTAAAGATGTTTTGCCAAAGCTTGAAGAGCTATCCAGTGCATTTGCAGACTTTTCGAATTTCCCATGGATTTCGATGATCGAGATTACAGACACAAAGCTTTTGATTTGGGTTTGCGATAAAGCTTTAGTTGAGCTTAGCTTCAAAAATCTTGGGATGTCTGTTGTTCCATCAGAGAAAGAACCAGCTTGGGTCACAAAAAATAAGGGCAAAATGGTCACTGAAAATGCAGCCAAACTGCAATGGAAACTTAAAAATTAGTGAGTTTTTGATCAGCTAAAGAACAAAGGTCTGTAAAAGCATTTGGCTATATAGACGTAAATTCAATATTATAATTTAATCAGATTGCGATCACAGATCCGGCACAAAATAAAAAAACGATTTTACTAAATAAAGTTGTTGATAAAAATTAAACTTTTTTAATTTTTCTAATTCCTTGAAGCAGACCAAAAAGAAATTTAGAACTTATTTTTTCGAAGAACATAGCATCTTGAAACGAAAGGTTGTGTGACTTTGTTTTATCTTGGGATTGAGAAGACTCTGAGGATGATTTTGACGAACTGGGCAAAAAAGATAAAAATTTAATTGAGATTAACGACATTAATATTAATAAAACATAAGTTGTCCATCTGATCTCTGAATAATCTTCAAGTGTTCCTAAGAATTCGTGTATTGTGCTAAATAGATAGGCCATAGAAAAGATAATTATATTGAGCAGTATAAATAAAGATAAAATTTTTAGTTTTATATTTTCAATATTTTTAGGTGTGTTTGATAAATCCATATTTCCTTAAAGTTAGTTTCATAAAAAACAAATACTTACCTGTATACCATCTTTTCAAAAAAGCATGGTTCCAGGTAAGTATTTTCATCTAATACATAAAGCTTTGAATCTTAAAGCCTAGTCTCTGCGTCTACCTCGCATGAGAGATGAAAGCACCGTTCCAGCAAAAATCCCTGCAGTTGCAGCGATTGCGACACCCTTATAGGGATTTTTCTTAACGTACTCCTGACTGTATCTTACCGTGTCCATAGCGGAACTGGCGAAATCAGAAGCGACACTTCCTATCTTCTCACCTGAATCGTAAGCCATCTGACTTAATTG
Source organism: Bdellovibrionales bacterium (assembly GCA_031412575.1). Lineage (GTDB taxonomy): Bacteria > Bdellovibrionota > Bdellovibrionia > Bdellovibrionales > UBA1609 > JAMLIO01. The sequence continues at coordinate 4,722 of JANODG010000009.1, read as the reverse complement.
ATTTTTTGATTCGTGAGCTTTATACGCTAGGTCCGATGCTAGACCGTTAGCGCTTTTTTTATAATCATTTGTTGTGTTTGCCATTTTTTAAACTCCATGTTTAATGTTAATAAATTTTTGAATTTTATGCTTGAGCAAAAATCCTTGCTTTTACCTAGACTAAAAATCTTCTGTTAAATTATAAATCTTTCGTCTATTCTTTTTAAAACCTTCATCGTAATCGATGTAACTAAAATTATCGTCTTGATAATTCTCTTCTAAGGTCTCCGGATCCTCGCTGCTTACTTGTTCCCATGACTTTTTGAAGTCGTTTTTGATGTCTATCCATTTACGTACTAATACATTCCTTTTTTCCGTCATATTTTATCTCCTTTATTAGTTGGTTAGTGACTCGCAGAAGTATTGCAAACATAAGCCCACAAAATTATGCTGCTCAAATCGAAAATAATTAAGTTTCGGGGTTTTCACGTTCGGAAATAGAACGTTTAAGTGGTTATTTTTTGTACTTTAAAGCCTTGTGGGTGAGTCCTTTAATTTTCATTTTATATTCGTGAGATGACATTGATTTACCTTAGTCTTATAATAATTACTTGATTGTAAAAACATGGGTTAAAATACAGAGGAATTACTATGAATAAATATGTTTTAATTTTTATAGCAGCGGTTTTAAGTTTAAACTTAGTAGGGTGTGGAGTTCAGTCTATTCCAATGGCTAAGAATCAAACCGAAGCTTCTGAGGCAGAAATCGTGAATCAGTATAAGCGACGAGCTGACTTAATTCCAAATTTAGTTTCTACGGTCAAAGGATTTGCTAAACAAGAGCAAGAAACTTTAATAGGAGTAGTTGAGGCTCGCGCCAAAGCCACCGCTGTGAATATAAATGCCAACGACGCCGCTTCAGTTCAAAAATTTCAAGAAGCACAATCTGGCTTAGCATCAGCTTTATCAAAATTAATGGTGGTGGTTGAAAAATATCCAGATCTGAAATCCAACCAGAATTTTTTAGATCTTCAGTCACAGTTAGAAGGTTCAGAAAATCGAATCACAATTGCTAGACAAAGACATATTGAGAATATCAAATCTTTCAATAATTTGGTTACGGTATTTCCAACAAGTTTAACGAATTCGTTTTTCTTTAAACATGATAAAATGGCGCAATGGACGACAGAAAATGCTGAAGCAATAAAAGAAGCTCCAAAAGTAGAATTCTAGTAAATCCAAATTTTTTCGATAAATATTTCGATAGTAATATTAAGTAAAATTACATTAACAATTAAATTTAAAGGCTTTAAGCCTAAGGAAAGGTGAATGACTAATTTCAGTGTTTTTTCACTTTTCTTAACTGCTAATTTTCTTTTTAGCTCCTTTTTTGTGTTCGCCCAGGAAACTAGTTTTGTAGTTCCAAGTTTAACTGCTCCGGTTGTTGATCAGGCTGAAGTTTTGTCAGATGCAACTGAGCAAAAAATCAATACTCTTCTTAAAAAAGTTTTCTCTGCTGGCGGAAGTCAGATTCAAGTTTTAACTATTGATAGTTTAAACGGTTTAAATATCGAAGAAGCATCAATTCGAGTAGCAACAAGCTGGGCATTGGGAACAGCAAAAAAAGATAATGGAGTATTACTTCTTATTGCAGTCGCCGATCGCCAAATGCGCATTGAAGTGGGACAGGGACTGGAAGGTGATTTAACAGATGCCTATTCTAAAAGAATTATCAGTCAAATTATCACACCCAGCTTTAAAGCTGGTGAATTTAACCAAGGCGTTCTTCAAGGTGTATTAGGTATTTTAAAATACACTGACCCCGAATTTAAAGTTGAAGGTTTGATTAGTGATTATGATCAATCTTTTTATAGACAAGAGCCAGATAAGGGTAAAATTCCTTTTTGGATAAGGTTACTAATTTTAGCCATATTTTTATTTATTATATTTAATGCGAATACAGGATCCAGAGGGCGGGGCGGTTTTTATGGCTCGGGACGTGGTGGTGGTTTCGGCGGCGGCGGCGGTGGATGGTCAGGCGGCGGTGGTGGCTTTAGTGGCGGCGGCGCATCTGGGAGATGGTGATGATGATTCCAACTTGGCTTAAGAGTTATCTTAAAGATAAAGATCTAATAGAAATTGAAAAAGCTGTAGCTGAGGCTGAGGCGACCACCACAGGCGAGATCGTTCCTATGATTGTTTGCCGGTCTTCGGCGATCAGATCCGTACCAAGTTATATTTTTATTTTCTTATTTATGCTGTTTAACATTTTGATGGATGTGATTTATCAAAATCAAATTTTAGGGTCTTTAAATTTAATTATTTGGCTTTATGTTCTTGGGGTTTTTTCAATTGTTCCTATATCTTACGTTTTAGGTCGATGGGGTGTTCTGCAGCGAGTTTTAATTCATCCCTTAGATCGTGATCAACAATCTTTACTTCGTGCTAAAAATGAATTTTACGAATTAGGTTTAAACAAAACAGATGGGTCGACTGCGATTTTGCTTTTCGTTTCGGTCATAGATCATGAAGTCATAATCTTATCCGATAAAGGGATCAATGACAAAATCAATCCTGAATCATGGGAACAAATCAAAGATCAAATGATTTCTGATTTGAAAAATAAAAATATGGGTCAAGGTTTTATAAAGGCTGTTCAAACTTGTGGTGAAATTTTGAAACCACATTTTCCAGTACTTGTGTCTGATAACAACGAACTTCCTAACAGACTTATCATTAAAGAATAATCAACAAAGATTTTTATTTAGTTCCGTCTAGGATTAAATTTAATATTTTCTTCGTAGTCTACCTTTTTTCCATCGGATTTATTTAAGTAATAACCCGTGAACTTTATTTCGGATTCTTGGAAGCTAACATCCATATAACCGCCGTATCCAAGTGGCTGTTTAGGAATTAAATTTTCTAAAACAACCCATCCATGATCCCCACCAAGTCGCACTGATTGGCTAGGCTCTAATTTAAGAATAGATATTCCATCGGAGTTGTTCGGTAGGTTACTAGAAAAATTATCAGAAGAACTGTAAGTTTCGATATAAGTCAGATCAGAATTAATATTAATAATATTTTTTGGCTTAAGACGTGTTTTATGTCGAAGAACTTCTTCTTTGTGTTTGTAATTTACTGTCACTTCAACTGCTTCAATCACAAGAATATCGGATGCTGAAAAATTCGTTATATTTAAACCCACTTTCAGCGTCGGTGGTGTGAATTCTAAAACCGTGTTCGCATCAATTAAGTAACTTCGTTTTAAATCCATCACAAGTGGACTTAAAGAACTCAGCTGCACTGAAGCTGAAACAGATGTAGCCAAAAACAATGTAGGCAAAATTTTATAAATTTTCATTCTTACCTCTTAAATACAATAGCAATTTGCGGGCCAAAAAGGCACTGTTTTCACTCAGATGAGCTTAAATTGTGTCAGTAAGTACAAACTATCTTAATATCTTCTAAAGACTATTTTTTACGTTTTACAATAAATTGTTGTTACTGAGGTTAAGACAACAAATCTTAATTTTCTAGATATTTAACCGCCCCCCCCATGGAGACCAATAAGATGATAAAAACAAAAATACTCTTGTCAGTTTTGCCTTTATTTATATTCGCAGTAAGCTGCAGTAATAGCGATAAAAAGAATTCTGATGCCCCAAGCGAGCCTGTTTTAATAGGTGATTATGTAAGTTCAGTCGAAAATTATTCTAAGCTTAATGAAGCGTTGGCAGTTACCAAGTTGTCTAATTTGCTATTAGAAGATGGAGACATCATGTTTTTTGCTCCAACAAATGAAGCTTTTGAAAAAATTGATCCTTTAACTTTAGAGCTACTATTCGCCCAAGCTGAAGCTAGCGAAGATGGTTCAGGAACATTGAAAGACATTTTAAGTTATCACTTGGTGCAAAGCGAAGGGATCGAGTCTGCACAAATCATTAAAGAGATCGAAAGCAGTGAAAGTAAAAACTTCGTCACATCAGAAACTCAACTTGGTGAAACTCTAGAAATTGTTCAAAATGAAGGTGATCTTGTTGTGAACAGCAAAAATGGATCAGCTATTATCGTCAAAGCAGATATTGAATCTATCAACGGAGTAGTTCATTCCATTGATACGCTTTTAAATCCTACAGATATGATTTTTCCAAGCCCTGCGGTTGATGAATCGAAGGATGTTAAAGAGCAAGCTGAAGGCGCTGTTGAAGAAGGCGAACAGGCAGTTGATGAGGCCGTAACAGAAGGCGAGGAAGTGGTAGATGACGTTGAAGAAGAGGCTGGTCGAGTTGCTGATGATGTTGAAAAAGAAACTGAAAGAGCTGCTGGAGACGTGGAAGAAGAAGCAGATAGAGTGCTTGAAGATCTAAATCTAGATTAATTTTGAGCCGTGGCAAAACCCCCTAGCCCTGCGCTTTTATCCTATAAACAATTACCCCAGTACGCTGGGTTTTTAGTGCAAACCCTATTTTCGCCGATACTTATTTCGTTTGCGATCATGGGGATTGCATGTTTGTTTATCGGGGTTAGTGTCTTCTATAATTATGAAATTCATTTAAATCCCGACGTTAACAGTTTAGAAGATGCCCTATGGTGGGGAATGACGACAATTTCCACCGTAGGTTATGGTGACATTGTACCTGTGACGTCACAAGGGCGCATTGCAGGTGTGCTCTTGATGCTCACGGGCCTGGTGATCTTTATTAGTTTTTCGACACTTTTAGTTTCTGTTTTTTTTGCTCA
>JANODG010000008.1:0-2840 GCA_031412575.1 Bdellovibrionales bacterium | reverse complement strand
ATCATAAACAGCGTGAACAGGCTTTTTCGGCCATCGAAAATATTCCTTCGATCAAAACGAAAGGTGATTTTTGCTTTAAGTGGATGGATAGCATCAATAAAGTAGATGAAATTAAATCGCTTGAAGATCGCCGTAAGTTTTTACTGAACATGATCTGCTTTGCCACTTGCATTGAAGGTTTATTTTTCTTTGCGGCTTTTGCATATGTTTATTTTTTAAGATCTAAAGGTCTTTTAAACGGTTTAGCTTCTGGAACAAATTGGGTGTTTCGTGACGAAAGTGCACACATGCAGTTTGCCATGGAAGTGATTCGTACCGCTAGAACCGAAGAGCCAGAACTGATGAACGACCAAATGAAAAGCATGGTTGTCGAAATGTTAAAAGAAGCCATCGAATGCGAAATGCAGTTTGCAGAAGACGCTCTGGGATTAGGTATTGCAGGTTTATCTTCAAAAGATATGCGCACTTATTTGGAATTCATCGCCGATCAACGTTTAGATATGCTTGGTTTACCGAAAGCTTTTGGATCAAAAAATCCGTTCCCATTTATGGATCTACAAGACACCCAAGAGCTAGCTAACTTTTTCGAACGTCGCGTTTCTGCCTACCAAGTCGGCGTCACCGGTGAAGTCAGCTTCGACGAGAGTTTTTAAGCCCGCGGCAGGCGGAAAAGCACCAGTGAGCGCAGGGCGTGCGAAGCCGCCCGACCCGCGCGAGTGTGCTAGACACCGCCCCACGCAGTGGGAAAAGTTCTGCCCGCGGCAGGCGGAAAAGTTCCAGCGAGTTGACCTTCAGGGCGTGCGTACGGAAGTCCCAGCGAAGCGGACTGAACGGTAGCCGCCAGTAAGGAAGGTCAACGAGTGAACTAGACAGCAACAAAGAAAAGTTCCAGCGAAAGCTTGCCGAGTGCGTGCTTTAGCCGCCCCGAAAAGCCAATCCAAGTGAGCTAGACAGCAAAGACAGGAGAATTCTTACCATGAGCTACGGAAAACAAATTCCATATTCAAAAGACACAAACATCGTTTTCGAAGACTTCTCGCTTACATACTTAGGAAACGAGTTTTACCAACATCCAACAGCATCCATATCAAGCAACACCCAAACTTTTCTGGCTAAATCTAAAGACAATACAGAGACAAAAATTAAGGTTGTTTCGGGACAATTACCTCCCCAACCTCAAAATTTTTTCATCAGCGAAAAAGGTTTTACACTTTATACATTTAAAGGCCCGGGTGGCACACGCCTTGAACCCGGCCATCTTTTAATCGAAATGAATAACGAAATTAAACCTGCTCAAGATGAACAAAAGATAATTCCATTAAAGCCGAAAAAATAAATTATGCTTTTTTTAGTAATTCTAAACAGCTTTTTTTCTATATGGAATATTATGAGTTGATGGTTTGTGTGATTGGTTTGAAAACTTATTTTCGTTTTGCTTGCTTTCAATAAAATTTTTAAATGGATGAACTTTTGCTTTGTCAGGAGCTTTAAAAGCTAAAACGTTATTTTTCTCGGTTTTGTTAACTCTTAATTTTTTTTCTTCGGTTCTTTTTTTTGATTTAATAATTTTATTCATATGTCCCCTCTGGGTTCTCTACATTAGACAATAGTCCCGTATTTATAGATCGGGAGTATTTGGAGAAAATTAAAGAGCTTTGAAAAAAATTTCCAGAAAAATCGACACAAATTGATACGGTCTTTAATGGTACACAAAAGTAAAATAAACCAACAAACCTAGTTCACGTTCTCGCGCTTAGGTAAACTTTTACTTAAGCCTTGAGTGGCTTCAATTTTTTGTGGGACTTTTATTCTTGGCGCTTGTCCATCAATAAAACCTTTGTTGATCCAAACGATTCTTATGTTCTCTGGAACCATAAAATTATTTGGCGTCTTAATTTGTCTTAAAGTTTGAAAGTGACGACTTTGAGTTAGAGTGTTTAATTTAGTGACTTCGACCTTATCAACTTCGAAATTATATCCCGAGCTGTTTAATGCCTCTGTCACTTCCGAAAATAAACCTTTAACTTCTACAACTTTTTGGATGAACTTTTCAGGGAACATAGCTAGCTTTTTATTATTTGGATTTTTAGCACTGGTTTTAGAATAGCTATTCCAGAGCTTAGATTGACTCATCATTCGAGCTAAACGTTTTTCAGCAATCTCGTCATCTTTAGTTGTGATACGTGCATACTTAATTTTAAGAGTACAAGATTCATTTAAAGTTTTGGCCATGGCGTCCAACATTGGCTTAATGTAAGCGCGGTTTTTAGAGTTACAAACTTGGCGGTGAGTTAAAATTCCTGCCGTGACTGTCCAGTCCGCACGGCAACCTTCCATGTCCCCTTGAACGTTACACATTAAGGGGTCAGACTTACCAGCATAGACTGAAAAAGTGGGCGACGAAGGTTTTACTGTATCCACTTTAGTCGTTTGGCAGGACATCAAAAATATCAATGGCGACAAAAGCAAAACTATAAATTTAGACGAAAGCATAAGAGTTCCTTTACTAAAGAGATTAAGCCTTAGTTTCACTTAAAATAGTCTATGAGATTCGACTGGATATGGCAGTCCTGACTCGGGACAGCACTGATTAGTGACCGAATAACCAACGAAGAACACCAAAGTTAAGTTAAAAATCAAATTTTAACTCAAACTTTACAACCTTAGATTTTTTTCACAGAAGTCTAAGCACGACATAATTTTTTAGCCTAAACCAATAAAAGACGCTACCTTTGCCGAATGAAAACATCAAAATCGTTCCCGTTTGCGGCTTATATTTTTTTAATATCTTCTTTAGTGTTCAGCTTTGAATCTTCAGCTGTGTTAACTCAAGCTGTGTG
>JANODG010000007.1:0-8259 GCA_031412575.1 Bdellovibrionales bacterium | reverse complement strand
CCTTCTTCTTCGGCCTTGTGGGCAAGCATTGGTCCAGGAATTAAATCTCCAACCGCATAAATGTTCGAAACAGAAGTTTGTAGGTGATCATTGACCATCACAAAACCCATTTTATTTTTTTCAATATTTAAAGCCTCGATACCAAGACCTTCTGAATACGGTCTTCGACCTGTAGATACTAAAACAGTGTCAACTAGCATTTCTTTTTTGGTGCCATCTTTAACAGACTCAAAAGTCACTTCGACTTTATTGTTTTTATCAACAACAGCTTTTGTCACTTTAGTTTCTAATACGAATTCTAAGCCTTGTTTTTCTAAACTTCTATGTAGTGCTTTACCGATTCCCAAATCCATCGAACCAGCAATTTTATCGCTGAATTCAATCACAGTAACTTTTGATCCCAGACGTTGCCATACAGAACCTAATTCTAGGCCAATGTAACCACCACCTATAATGATCATCTTTTCTGGAACTTGGTGAAGCTCTAATGCGCCGGTTGATGTAACAATAAATTGCTCGTCAATTTGCACACCAGGTAACGTGTTTGGAACACTTCCAGTAGCAAGCATAATATTTTTTGTTTCTAAAAGTTCAGTGCCTCCGGATTCCAAAGTCACTTCCACTTCGTTTTTAGATTTGATTTTTCCGAAGCCATAAAAAGTTTCAATTTTATTTTTTTTCATTAAAAATTGAACACCACTTGTTAAGTCAGAAACGATTTTGTTTTTTCTAGCCATCATCTTTTCTAGATTTAATTTTACAGAACTGACTTCAATCCCGTGGTTGCTAAAATCATGTAAAGTTTGTGAGTAGTACTCGGACGAATCCAATAAGGCTTTTGAAGGGATGCATCCCACATTTAAACATGTGCCGCCTAAAGTTTTTCGTTTTTCAATCACCGCAACTTTTAAACCAAGCTGGGCTGCTCGAATTGCGCCAGTGTATCCACCAGGTCCTGCTCCAATCACAACTAAATCAAACATTTTTTTCTCCAAATTTAATAAACAATCTTTTTATTATTAATCTTTTATGATGCGTTCGATAAATCAATTTCCAAAATGAACTTGAGTCTTAATGTTAAAACTCAAGCTGTTTTGAAAAACTAAACTTCCAAAATCATACGACTTGGGTCTTCTAAAGCTTCTTTAACTTTAACTAAAAAGCCAACAGACTGTTTGCCGTCAATCACTCTATGGTCATAGGATAAAGCTAAGTACATCATTGGGCGAATTTCAATTTTACCGTCAACAACGATAGGACGATCTTCGATTTTATGCATACCTAAGATTCCACTCTGTGGCGGATTTAAAATAGGTGTCGACATCAATGACCCATAAACACCACCATTACTGATTGTAAATGTACCACCAGTTAAATCGTCGATTGAAAGTTTGTTGGTATTTGCTTTTTCCGCGTACCTTTTGATTTCAGCTTCCAGCTCTGCAATCGATAAAAGATCTGCATCTTTGATCACCGGAACGACTAAGCCCTTAGGTCCACCAACGGCAATACCCATATTTACGAAATCGTTAAAAATCAGTTCATCACCTTCAATGAAAGCATTCACAGCTGGGAAATCCTTAAGTGCAGTCACAACGGCCTTGACGAAAAAGCCCATAAAGCCAAGACGAACACCGTATTTCTTTTCAAAAAGATCTTTGTACTGAGATCTTAATTTCATCACTGAAGACATATCCACTTCGTTAAAGGTCGTTAAGATCGCAGCTGTTTGTTGAGCGTGTACTAAACGCTCAGCGATTTTCTTACGAAGCGTCGACATTTTTTCTCGTCGAGGCTCACGGGTGACAAAATTTCTTTGTGGCATTTCGACTGTTCTAGCTTTATCCGGGGCTGAAGACGTTTGTGTCGTAGGTTTTGAATCATGAGATCGTGCTTCAGTGCCTTTAGCAGAAACCGCATCTTGCTTAGTGATGCGTCCACCAGGGCCCGTGCCTTGAATTGAACTTGCATCTAAGCCGCGCTCTTCAACAACTCTTCTTGTGGCAGGGCTTAAGTGTTCCGACATTGTCGATTTTTTTTCGCTGGTGGATGCAGCCACAGCCGCAGGTTTTGAAGTCTCTGTTGCAGTTGGTTTAGCTTCAACGTCTTTCGCAGGCTTAGTTGCAGACGCACCAGCTGTTGCTGAAGTATCTAGCTCGCCAACAATCGCACCAATCGCCACCGTTTGATTGGCAGGAGTTATGATTTTCAATCGACCAGCTTTTTCAGCAACAACTTCTACACTAGCTTTGTCGGTTTCTAAGGATAATAAAACTTCGTTTTGTTCAACAAAGTCCCCATCTTTTTTTAACCATTCTGAAATTGTGGCCTCTGTGATTGATTCTCCCACTGTGGGGATTTTGATTTCCATGTTGTTTCTCCTAACACTTGTAAAAAAATTTTAATTCTAAAATTCAAAACACAGAAAGCTTAGCTTTAAATACTAAGCTACTAAGCTTCTAAGCTTTGGCTAATAATTAATTGCTGTTCTTTCGCATGCACTGATGGTGATCCCGTTGCAGGCGAAGCTCTTTCTGTTCGTCCAACGTAATACGCTGGCACTTCGCTTTTCTTTAAACGTTGTAAGCACATACGAAGCTTAGGCATTATGAAACTGTAAGCGCCCATATTTTGTGGCTCTTCTTGTGTCCATAACAATTCAGTCATACGTGGATAAGTCGCTAGGATGTCGGCCACTTGCTGTTCTGGGAACGGGTAAAGTTGTTCGACACGCACTAGGGCTACTTTCTGAGATAACTTATCTGAACCTTCTAAGTCGTAATAAACTTTACCAGAACACATCACGACTCTTTGCACATCTTCTTTACTCAAAGCCGGTGAGTCGGGTAGCGACATTGACCCTGTTTGAACTTTCTTGGATACAAATCTTGGATCGTCTAACACTTCAGAAAATTGACCTTCATAAAGATCACTCTGTTTACAAACTACTTTTGGATTTCTTAAAAGTGATTTAGGAGACATCACAATCATAGGTTTTCTAAAATTACGCTTGATTTGTCGTCTTAGTGCATGAAACAACTGATTTGGCTCTGTGAAATTACAAACTTGCATATTGTACTGGGCGCATTGTTGTAAAAATCTTTCTAGCCTTGCACTGGAATGTTCTGGTCCTTGGCCTTCGTAGCCATGTGGCAATAACAGCACAAGACCATTCATTTGATACCACTTGGATTCACCGCTGGAAATAAATTGGTCAATGATAATCTGGGCCCCATTAACGAAGTCCCCGAACTGGGCTTCCCATAGAGTTAAAAAACTTGGGTCTTTAATTGCGTTTCCATATTCGAATCCCAAAACCGCGTATTCAGAAAGCGGGGAGTTATAAACACAGAATTCTTTTTCTGGGTTAAGCGCTTTAAACGGATTATGAACTTCACCTGTATCTTTATCAAAAAACATCGCATGACGGTGAGTGAAAGTTCCACGGATACAGTCTTGACCCGTTAGACGAACAGATGTTCCTTCGGTCATTAAAGTTCCGTAAGCTAAAAGCTCTGCTAAACCCCAATCAATGCTATCGTCTTGAAATTGCTTCGCACGAGTTTCTAAAAGTTTTAAGACCTTACTGTGAGGATTAAATCCTTTCGGGTACGACGTGATTTCTTTAATCACTTTTTCTAAATCGGATTTTTTAGCTTTTGTATTTACCGGAACAAAAGCGTCCGCTGTCATTCCGCGCTTTAAAGCTTTCCATTTTTCTGGCATTGGAGCGTGAGTGACGATAGGAGTGTTCGTACGAACTTCGTCTAATACTTTTTGCAAGTTATCCATTTTTAAATCATAAAATTCTTGGGACTGTGCTGTCGAAAAAATTTGATCTTTATTAAGTTTACTTGCGTACAAAGAATATGTCGTTGGAAGTTTTTTAATGACCTCATACATTTTTGGTTGCGTAAATGCAGGTTCGTCACCTTCGTTATGTCCAAATCTTCTGTAACCTACGATCTCAATCACAACATCTTGTTTAAACTGCTGTCTAAAACGAATCGCAATGTCCATGGCTTTCACACACGCTTCGGGGTCGTCACCATTCACATGTAAAATCGGAGCTTTAATAGATTTTGCGATATCAGATGCATAATCTGTACTTCGTGCATCTTTAGGATCCGTAGTAAAACCAACTTGATTGTTCATGACAATGTGAATCGTCCCACCGACGGTGTAGCCTTTAAGTAAAGATAACTGGAAAGTTTCACTGACTACACCTTGGCCAATGACGGCTGCGTCCCCATGAATTAACACAGGCACGACTGTCTTACGCTCTTCTGTGTCGTGATTAAATCTTTGTTGAGCGCGAACCATCCCCAAAACCACTGGGTTTACCGCTTCTAAGTGTGATGGATTAAACGCTAAGGAAATGTCCACAGGACCATTTTTAGTTTCTTTAATCGAGTGATAACCTAAGTGATACTTCACATCGCCGTCGTAGTCGTGGGTCTGATCCACGCCCATGTTGCCGTCGAATTCTGCGAAAATAATATTTAAGGCTTTGTCCATGAAGTTTGCGAGCACATTGATACGTCCCCTGTGAGCCATACCAATCGTTACCGCTTTAACACCTAAGCCTGCGCCTTTTTCACAAAGGTATTCAAGGCATGGTATTAAAGAATCACACCCTTCGATGGAAAATCTTTTTGTTCCCACATATCTGGTGTGAAGGAATTTTTCTAAAGTTTCAGTGCGAATTAATTGTTTAAGAACATTTATTTTTTGATCTTTAGATAATGCGACGTTTTCTGATTCCATCTCTTTGGTGAACCAATCACGAACCTGAGGGTGACACTCAGCCATTTGAACCGTTAAGGTTTGGCAGTACCACTTTTCTAACTGATCAATAATTTCACTTAATGTTTTTGGACCGAGCCCTAAAATTTGACCCATCGAAAAAGTTTTAGAGGCATCGGATTCTGAAAGATTAAAAGATTTAAAATCTAAAAATGAAGTTTTTCTGTTTTGTAATTTTAAGGGATCTAAATCTGCTTTTAAATGTCCGTAGTCACGGTAAGCCTGAATCAGTTCATAAACTTTAAGCTCTGGAGAAGCTTGGTCCATGGCTTCTCCAATTTGCAAGCGACCACTTTGCCCGAACTCAACGCCTTCAAAAAACTTTTGCCAAATGGGATCAACACTTTCTGGGTTTTCTAAATATTGGCCCATTAAGGACTCTACGTACTCAAGGTTGACGCGGTTTAGATACGATAATTTGTTAAGCTTGTTATCACTTCCTGCTAAAGACGAATTTTGATTTGGTGCTTGGCTATTTGGTGATGAATTGTTGATCATTAGGACGACTCCGATAAATCTTAAATTTAAGCTAGATTGAAAATTTTCATCTTCAATCTAGCAAAAATTCGAAGGTCTGTCCTTTAATTTTTATGATTTTGACTCAGGCGTAAGTAATTCTCTGATGGATCCGATAGCACCTAAAGCTGTTGAAGATTCATACGGAACATAAATTTTATCACCAGGTTGTGCAGTGAATTTTTGAAAAGCTTCGATGTAACTTGTAGCAATTAAAAACTGTGTAGCAAGTTCAGTGCTTTTCGTAGCTGTCGCAATCAAAGAGATCGCATCCATTTTTGCTTTCGCTACACGCTCAACGGCCATAGCTTCACCGTCTGCGCGTAAAACTTCAGCTTCTTTAGCACCACCGGCTAAGTTGATCTGCTCTATTTTTTGACCTTCAGATCTTGCAATACGAGCTTCTTTGTCCCCTTGGGCTTCTAGAACTTTCGCACGACGTTCACGTTCCGCTTGCATTTGTTTTTCCATAGCTTGCTGAATATCACGCGGTGGAGTGATGTTTCTTAGTTCAATACGATTTACTTTTGTGCCCCATTTGTCTGTCGCTTCGTCTAAGATGTGTTTTAGCTTAGCGTTGATCGTGTCCCTTGAACCTAAGGTGCTATCCAAGTCCATTTCACCAATTACGTTTCTTAAAGACGTTTGCGCCAATTGGGCAACGGCAGAAGGTAAATTTTCGATTTCGTAGGTGGCTTTAAACGGGTCCGTGATTTGGATGTACATGATCGCATCAATGTTGATGGACACGTTATCTTTAGTGATCACACTTTGCTCTGGAATGTCTAAAACGGATTCACGTAAATCAATACGTGAGGTTAAATAAATCATGCCGTGGTCCACCCATTTGATAGGACGAGGGTTATCAACAAATGGAATTAGAAAGTTAGGTCCACTGACTAAAACTTTGCTGAAAGAACCTAGTCGTTCAACAACTATAGTTTGGTTTTGGTTTACAATATAAACGCCTTTTAAAATTAAAACGATAGCTAATATGGCTAAAGCTCCGGCTACGACTACTCCACTCATTATGAATCTCCTTCGAAGGTAAAAAATATTTTTAAACTAAACTAATTTGTAATTTTATTTTAATAATCAAAAATACTAAAATGATAATAAATTAAGATTGATAAGTAGTTGTTCCGTAAATTTAATTATAAAATTAAATTTTAGTTACAAAAACTTTATTGCCTTCAACTTTTTCAATCTTTACTTTTTCGTTTTTACCAATAACATCACCTGAGTTGATTGGTAATGCGCGCCACTCGTCGGCATAAACTTTAATAACTCCTGTGCCTTGGGTTTCGTTGATTTCTTCAAATACAGGAAAAGTTTTGCCTACTAATGAATCTACACCCGTTAGATTTTTTTTAGCGGCGAACTTTGGTTTGACGAATTTTATGGAAATCACAAAACTTGCTAAAGATAATAATGTGAAAATAACTAATTCAACTTCTAAGCTTACAAATGGCGCTGCAACTGCCGTAAGCATTAAAGAAATTCCAAGCGGAAAAAGAAAAAATGTTGATACAAACGCTTCTAAAATAATCAACGCTAATCCTAGCGCAACATACATTTGCCAATTGAATACTAAATCCATTTCATTCTCCTTCGTATAAATTTTTAGCGTTTAAATATTCCAATCAAACGGCTTTAGTTTGGTTTTATCAAATAAACTAAACTCGGATTCGAAGTTGCGACAGACGCGTGGAAATTTAGAACGTTAACATCTCAAAATGATACAGATAATTTGAAGTAAATCCTATTTTTATAATTAAAAATTTATCTTTGGACAGGTATGTCATATTTAAAAAATTAAATTGAAACTAATAGGCCAGCGTTTTGTTATAGTCTGTAAGTGCAACAAATAAGGAGGGCTCTATGAGTCAAATTAATGCAATAGGTTTCAGTGCAATATTCAGTTTGATTGCAGGTTTATTAATAACGTTGGGTTCGCAGGCTTATGCTGGTCACCATGAAGGCAAAGGTCACGGTATGGATAAAGGTCCTTGTGCCGAAATTGAGTGCGAAAAAGGCGATAAGTTTTGTTATCAAAAGAAAAAAGAATGTATGACTAAGCATTTCGAAAAGAAGCTTGATGAAGCAAAAGCTAAGGGTGTCACAGCTGAAGAGAAAGCAAAATGGGTTGAAAAAATCCAGAAGAAGATTGCCTATAAAAAAGAGCGCGTTTCTGATATGCAATCGAAGATCACGGAAATGGAAGCTCATTTAAAATCAGTTCAAGCCTTAAAAACCAAGTAAATTTAGTGTTTAAATTAAGGACGGTTTAAAGCTAATGTTTGCAACTATGATTGATAGAGAATTTGAAAAAGAGGTCCTAGGGCCTCTTTTTTTTTGCCTACAAAAGTATCTAAATCTTAAGAAAAAGTTTTAAAGTGTATGGCTTGGGAATTGTTGGCAGCGAAGAGATACCGCAATGTCGAAAATCAAGAGGGTTGACACCCGCATTGTTTTCTTAGATAAAACTATCTTTGACTGATTTGGAGATTGAATGGCTAAAAAATCAAGTATTGTTAAGAACAAGCAAAAGATCGAAATGGTTTCTCGTTACCGCGCGAAGCGTTTAGAGCTTAGAAAAATCCTTAAAAGCGCAACTGCAAGTTACGAAGAAAAAGAAGTTGCTCGTTCTAAAATGAACAAATTCCCTAGATATTCTATTGAAGTTCGTGTGTCTAACCGTTGTGAATTGACGGGTCGTCCAAGAGGTTTTTTAAGAAAATTCGGTTTATCTCGTATTGCATTTCGTGATCTTGCCAGTCGTGGCCAAGTTCCAGGTGTAACAAAATCAAGCTGGTAACATCAGCTTAAAAAATGCTACTAAATTAGGCAAATAGTGTGATTTAGAATGAGTGTAGAAAAAGGAACCTTGTTTGGGTTCCTTTTTTTTTGGTGGAAATTATCTTACCGAGGTTTTAC
>JANODG010000006.1:0-8750 GCA_031412575.1 Bdellovibrionales bacterium | reverse complement strand
GTATTTACGTTGGTTACCATTATTAATATCAGGCTTCCATCCTTTATTTTTATAAGCTACAATCATAACTTCCTTTTGAAGGTATTTTAAATGCAACGGTATGTTTTTATAATTTTTTTCAAACTCTTCTTCCGTAGTGTTATGATAAGCATATACTTTTTGCATACTGTTAGGCTTATTGATTTGTCCTAATTGTTCTTTTGTTAATGTTATTTCTACATCTTTACCATTAATTTGAATTGTTGTTTTCATATTGTTTATCTTTATTTTTTACAAATGTAATTCATTATTTTAGTTTATACAAATAAAATCTCCAGTTTCTTAATGTTTTTCGCCGAAAAAGAATTAAAAAGGAATTTCATCTACTAAAAACACTTCTACACTCCAATCAACACATACAGTTAATGATTTCAGTCTGTTTAATGTCAGTTTAGTTCTTTGGATATTAAAAACCTCAGTAATCTTAAAAACATAACTAGGGACAATTTTTAATCCAAATGTTCTTTTATTTCTTTCAAAAGGAAGTCTATATAGTTTCTTTTTATACCATCCGTGCCGTACTCCTTTATAAATGAATCCATATTTAAATTGTATTGTGGTGATCATAAGTCTTTATTTTATTGATAGTTTACCACAATGGTTAGTACAGGCAACAAGTTGTGCGATACCTTAAAAAGAAACCGCTAAATCGAGATTGTAAGGAACTAAATCTTCTATAATTTTTAAATCAGTGTTATTTTTTTCAAACTTTTTAGAATTAATATTAAAATAGTAAGGAGCAATAAATCCGTTTTCTAAATATTTAAAAATTGAAGTGTTGCAATTTCTATCTTTAATTTCAAATCCTTTAAAAATAACTTTTGACCTTCGTAAATCATAAGCCATACATAAAAGTTCAAATCTTTTTTTATAATTATTTCCGCTTTTGTTATTATGAAAAGCAGGAGATAAATTTTGGTATATTGGTTTCTCAAAAACATTGTCATCATCATCACACGGAACAAACATTCCAAGCGTGAGTGGTTGTTTGAGAAATTTGGCGTAGTTTATTGCATTATCTAAAGTGCCTTTACCTTTTGATTCTGTTTCTTGCAAATCCAAAACAAAATCGGTCATTGAAATTAGTTTCATATTGTAATTTTTAATTATTTAGTTAAAAAAAGTGTCAATCCAAGAATCGAACCTGGAACGCAATTAAGTTATAGCCTGTTTCCAATTGACACTAAAAAAAGGCATCGCACAACAACAGTTTGTAGCAATTGCGAGTTGGTTTTGTACTTGGAAACTTTAGTCATAAATTTAATTTTTATTTTGTGTTTGAATGTTTAGTCTTAACTCATTCGCAACTGCAACAAGCTGAACCGTTAGCTGATATACTAAAGAACGACCTCAATGCCATCAAGAAAAGATTTATCAAATGAAACTTTACAGTCTTTTAAGTCTGTGTAAACTAAAGGATTTTCCATTGACATTTGTGGCGAAATCCCCAGTTCAAATTCCAACCAAGATAAAATTTGACTACTTGTTGGACTGCTACCGTTAAAGTCTTTTGGAAGTTCTATTTTTAAGTTTGTTAATTTTAAGTTTGACATAATTAATCGTTTTTAAAAGTTTCTGAAAAATATTTGACACCCAATGTTTCAGTCGCATCATAACAATCTTGTCTATTGCCATAAGTAACGGCAGACGCAATTATTAATCTTTCTTTTTGAAATAAATCCAATTTGTCAATTTTCATTTTAAGAATTGCTAATTGGTTTCCTGCGACTTCATTTTCACGTTTAAATTCTTTCTTTTTTGAAAGTCTAATAATTTCGCTATCTATTAAATTATAGACTTCTTTCAATACTGTTTCTGTTTGCATATTTTAATTTTTTAATTTCGTTTGACAAAAGCACATCAGCTAACATTGCATTGGCAAAAAAGGGGCTTGAGGTTGTAACTTCATCTTTTGTGCTACTATGAAACTTTGGTGCAAGGGCTGAACATTTGTGTTTCAAATGCCCCTTCTTCGCCAATGCTTCAACGTTATCACTCAGCTTGCTAGAACTTGATAACGAAATCACCTCGTTTTATTTCAGGTTCAAATCCTTCAATATCTTCTTTATCGTAGCCGTTTTCTTTGAGCTGTTTCATAGTGTATAATTCAGCAGGGTCGTCTTCAAACGTGTTGTAAAGTGTCGCTTTTGCTTTTCCAATTCCTGTAACCGTTCCTGATAAACATAAGTTTTCAGACGAATAAACAATAGTCTGGTTCAATTCTTCTTTAGTCATTTTGTCTAAAGCTTTTTTCAAGTCTTTTAATTTAAATTCTTCCATCTTGTTTGTGAATAAAAAGCCGAAGTGATAACAGCTAGTATAAGCTATTGCCAGATTAGGCTGGATTTATTAATTAGTTTGTACTTTTTTAATCAGTCTTTAATCGAAGTTTGGGTATGTACCTTTCCCAACCATCGTATAGCTTTTCCGTTATCACTCAGCTTGGTAGGAATTAAGAATAGATTGTATTATCAAAATCTCCTCGTTTAGAAACTTTAAGTTTACATTTTGAAATCTCAACTACTCTATCTGTACTATGGTAATATTTGATACTTTCATCAGAAAAAGTTAAATCTTTCGTGTATTCCCAATTTTTAGCAAATTCTAAAAGAGTATTAAAAACTTCATCTCTTAATTCTTGACTTTCATATAAATAAGTGTATGTTGTTGATTCCATAAACGTATCTGAAAGTGTTTTTTCTATTGCGTACATCATATTTAAGTGTTAAAAAGCCGATTCCCTAACACTGTATAACAGTAATTTAGGCATCAGGCTGGATTTATAATTTGTTTTGTACTTGTAAACTTGGTTTATCTTTTGTTTCCATAATATGTTTAATTTTAAACTTTCTTTGCCCAATTTAATCCATCATAAATACACCCGCCTTCTGAGTTATATATACTACCCTTATATGTTTCAGATTCTTTTAAAGTTGATACTCTCATAGGAGATTTAAGGTTTCCTGTACTTGATAAAAATAAAGTATCTTTCGGATATAATGCTTTTGCTTTGTTTAATAATGTGTTTTCCATAGTATTTTTCTGTTTTTAAATGTTTTTGCCGATTTTTTATTTTATAATTTCTGTTTCGCTTTTGAATACATACATTTACACTTCTTTATTTTTTGCCCAACAAAATTCTCCAATTGTATCGTAATATTCCATATCTTCGCCCCATTCAGTATCTTCATAATTCCGCATAAAAATATCTGTCCATTCTTTACTTAATTCATACATAGCACCTCTTCCATGTGCTTCGTAGCGTTGTTTGATTACAGAACTATCCGTCCATGTCGTCATTAAATGGTCTGATATAAATTCTACTATGTCGTAGTGTACTTCTAAATATTCTTCCAGGTTTTTCATGTTTCTTCTTTTTTATAATTAAACTTTTTGAAATATTACTTTTCCCTCTTTTAATAAGATTTCAGAAAAAGAGTAAAGCTCATATTGAGGATAATGCCACACTTTCTCATAATCTGTTGGGAAATCCTCTCCCTCTTCGTATATACTTCCCCATCCAATTATTGGACGCTCCGTAAGACAGCCATCAACCGCATGCCAGTCATTCCCAAGATAATTTCCTGTCTCTAATAAATCAGTTAGTATAGCATCTGTATTAGTAGCTTTTTCAATTATTTCTTTCAGTTCTCTTTTTGCGGATTTTTTGTTTTCAAGTTCAATTAGTAAGTTTCCACCTATTGTTACATGTAGTGTTATCATTTTTATTTCTGTTTTATTTGTTTTAATTTGCGAAGTATAAATCAACTCTTCTTTTGCATAAGATTTTAATAACTGCTTACTAAGAGGAAATTCATACTAATTCTTCGGTTAAAAATTCTGTTATCTTTTCTTTATTTTCCGACAAAAGATATAAAACAGTAGATTTTGCCCAATTTTGATATTTTCTTTCGTGTGATTCCCAGTCTGTATAATCATCCCATCCTATACTATCATTGTGAGTAACAATTAATTCTAAGCATTTTCCATCTATAATAAAAACTGCTTTGTTTAAGTATCTTGCTCCGTAAAACCTGTCTCTAAACATTCCCACAACATCTAAAAATATATCTCCACAGTCTTTTGGAAAGTGTTTGAGTATATTCTTTTCAAAGTTTTTACTCCAATTTATTTTCGTGCAATTTATTACTCTATTCATAATATTAGTTTTTAAGAATTAAAATTTCTAGTTAATATACTGTACTCACTTTTACTTTATTGTTGCTCAAAACGGCTATTATCGTATTCTAAACGTAAATTATAACCTTTCCAAACAACTCATTTAATCTTTCTGCAATATGATAAGAATTAGGATTGTTTCTAAAATAATTCCACTTCCAATGACCACTCTGTAACTCTTCTTCTACGACTTCTCTTATGTTTGAAACACTTTCTACCTCATCTTTTTTGAGAAGTACGTTGTAATTACTTCTAAATGTGCTTTCCTCGTTTCCTGTGATTAAATCCCTTTCTGTTCTAAACTCTTGAAATGGGTATTCTCCTGCAATTCCAATATCTTCTAGGTTTCTGCAATATCCTACGTACTTTTCATAACTCCAACGTACAATTATTGCACCTACAATGTCCGCACCGTTGTTAAAATCTCCGTAATAAACTGTCTCAAATTCGCATCTTGATGGTAAAAAATCCGCAATTTCTCTATCTGCTCCGAAGTTAATTTCCCAATTAAAATCAGCATATTCAAAATCAATTCTATCAACCTGTATTTGGAAGCCTATGTTTACATTGATTGTTTCAGAGTATTCTACCGCTTCCCCTTCTGTAAAGAAGTATTCCTCATCATCTATTTGCGGGTCACAAGTTTCTTCCCAACGATATTGTGATGCTTTATAAACCGATAAAATTAAATCACCCTGTCTATTTGTTGTTTTCTCAACTTTTTTTTTAAATTCTGCTTTTCTCATAATCTTTTTGCCTGTTTTCTATGGTCGGCTCTTCCTTTTGTTTTTAATTTAATTCAAACTCTTCATTAATAATTACTTCTAATTTCTTTCTCAAACTGTGAAAGTTAGCATCTGTTAAGGCTTCTAAAAATATTAAAGATATTTCTAAACCATCCCATCCTGTTTTTTCTGCAACTTCTTGTCCTGTTTTAGTTGTTTCTTGTGGTGTCATAGTGTTATGAATAATAAATTTTCAATTCTTTTGGGTTATTTATTGCTATTTGCATTTGCTCTCTTACATATTTTTCGTTTTTAGAGCCTTCTAAATCAATATCTAGGTTACAAACTGTTGTAATTAGAGTGTCGTCATCTGAAAATCTAAACCATAGGTCATTGTCTATTTCATTACCTCCTAATTCCATTTCAATTTTATATAGTTCTGAAACAAACTCTTTTTTATTTATTTTTTCCGCCAAAAAAGATTGAAATAAATTAATAACGGTAGAACGGTATTTTTTATAATTTCTCATAATTCTTATTTTTTATTGGTTCGTATCTTTCTTGTATTTTATCATAGTTAGACCAATAGTCTTTACCAATCCATTTATGTTTATCACTGTGTTTTGCGGAATAGTTTTTCATTTCATTAAAATCTGTAAATTTCTTTTTCTTTGAGTGAATTGTAGTGTCTATTTGGTTTACTCCCCAATACCAAAGCCAATATTCTGTATTTTTCATAATTTTAGTTTTTATAAAAATTCATTACTTAACTCTAAACCATCATAAAGAAAATCAGGACAATCACTCTTACTCATTGTTTCATCACAATAAGGGCAGTCTATACTATCCTCGTCATTGCATTCGTGTAAAACTACACTTCCGCAATTACCGCAATTTACTATATTAAAGCCTGCGGATTGAATTTTATTTTGTAATTCAATTTGTTCTAGTATTTTTTCTTCCTTAGTTTTCATAATTTAATCATTTAATTTGTTAATGGCTTCTTCAACTGTAATTGATTCTCTATAATACTTCAAGTGTTGCATTGTTTTTAGCCGTTCTGTTATACGTTCTCTTACAATCTGTCTATCATACTGTGTTGGTGTATAATCGTTCATTAAATGGCTTGGAATATCATTAAACGCATCCGAATAGTCTGTTGGATTAAATCCTCGCCTAATACATTCTTCTGTTAATGCTTCGTAATGTTTCTTTAAGAAAAGAACTTTGTTCATAAGGCTCAATTCGTGACCCGCATTTAAAGTAAACTTATCAATAGGTTTACTAACATATTTATTCTGTTTGATTTTATTAGGGATTCTTAATACTTCTATACGTTCTTTATTTAAATGTTTGTCCGTTAGTTGGTGTACAAATCCTACTGATACTCTTGTCATAATTTTGGAATAAAAAGTTAAACAGGCAAAGGAACTGAAATAAATCTGATATAACTCTCGTCTAAGTAAAGTTCTTCATAATTAACCGCTATTTGAAAACCTTGTAAAGTGTAAACCTTACCTTGTCTTTCTACTTCTGTCATAAACTCATCGTCTGCCAGTTCTCTCAAATCTCCTATTTCAGTTTCTGTGCTGTTGGCTACATAAACTCTTATTTCTGCTTCATAAGGTATTAAATCCTTGTCTTTATCTTCTAAAGTAATTGATTTGTAAAGATATTCAAATTTATGTTGTTCCCCTTGTAATATTAGCGTTTTCATATTTTTATTTTTTCAGAAATTAGTCTTCATTCTGTTCGGAATTACTCCAAATAACTTTTCCCTCACTAAAAAGTTCCATTGTAGGCTGGTCGTTGTTATCATACAGCTCTATTTCTTCTAAAGTGTCTTCTAACAACACTCCTTGTAGGTCGTAAGTGTCGCTAACATCTAAAGTTGTTATAAGTTCTCCACTTTCTAATTTTGCTTTTGCCTCTAACATTTGTTTTTCGCTTTCAAATTCATAACGTTCCCAAATTGTTACTTTTACGTCTAAATGATAATTGCTCATAATATTTTATTTTTAATAAGTTGCTATACAAATACCCAATTCCTCAATGAAGATTAGTTTTAAATCTAATAAGTCTGTTATTTCCTCTTTATCCTCAATAGCTTCTAAAACTTCTTCTTTGTGTTTTGAAACATAGAAATAATTTACTTCTTCGTTTTCTATTTCGTCTATTGCTTCTTGAAAAGTCATAGTTTGTTTTAAATCTGTTCCTGTAACTATGTTAAAGGTTTCTATTGAGTAGTTTTTAAATGTTTTCATAATTTTAAATTTCACAAATTCTTAAACCAAATTCTGTTTCTACCAAAATAGCAGCTTCGCAATTATCTTTTGTGTACTCCAACTCTTCCAAAGGATAGTCCCAAAGTGTACAATCGTGATACTTTTCTACATATTCTTGTATCTCTAATAGCGTTTAATTCGTCCCTCCAATCTTCTTTCCAGCTTTCAATTTCTTCCTCTTCAAAGCGTATATCTTCAAAAGTATCGGTCATATCCTCATAATGTGGGAACGTTTCTAAAAAACTATCTAAAATGTCTTGTTTTAGTGTATCTCTCTCTTCTATTAAATCTCTTGTATCAATGTAATTACTCATAATATTTTTTGTTTTTTATGTTTATTTTCCGCAAAAAGCTAAAAAAGAAACTGTTTTTTTTATATTTAAAAGTCGTTATCAACAATCCAGTCAATTACTTCATTGTCAAATTTAATATTTTCTTCTTCATCTTCAATATCAGGGATAGTTAAATCTATAATACTTCCTAAATGTTCTCCGTTTAAACTTACTTCGATACCTCCTGCATTAATATCTACATCGTAGAACTCTGTACAATTGTATTCATTTCCAAATTCAAATACTGCTTTTTGATTTTTCATAATTGTTGTTTTTAAATTAGATTTTGTTCCATTTTCTTTTGCGGAAATTTAGGGCAGGAAAATAGTTAGAAATTAACCGTTACTTTTGGTCGCCAGCAACCGCTCACATATAATTGGGACTTATCCCCCATACGAGTTAATTCCATTTGAATTACTTGTTTTGCTAAGTGTGGGAAGTCTTGAATTGTGCCATTTGCAGTAAAACTAATTCCATGACCACTCTTAAATCTAAACTTATAAATTCCTTCCGTTTTTGTAGCTCGTTTACTAAATGAAATTGTTTGTTCTTTTAATAAACTATCTAATTGACCTTTAAAAGAAAGTGTCTTTTTACCCATATTCCACCAATGGAGTTCTGTGTAAGTTTCTAATTGAAATTTTAAATTTTTCATAAGATTATTGTGTTTTTAAATTCATTACAAATTTCCGCAAAAGAAAATTAAAAATAAATTTGTTTATTAATTAATATTATTGCATATACTTGTTTATATCTTTTAAGTTGTTGCACGATAACTTTTCTATAAATTTTGTATTATTAAAATTAGTAACTGTGTAATAAGTACCTTCATTTTTAACAAAGTGTTCAAATACTTTTATATCGTTTTTCTTTGACTGTTTTATTAGTTTCATAATTCTTCATTATAAAGGTTAACAACTGAGGCTTCAATTTGATAAACTCAAAATACATTTGTAGTAATGGTTTCAACTTCTAATTCTTTATTGATTCTGTTAAACTCATTATCGATTAACTTTACTTTTTTACCCTCCATAAGGGCATAAAATGTTTCTTGCGGTGTCATAGTATTTAATTTATTAATTAGTGTCTAAAAACGGCTTATTTGATTATTAAAATGAATTATAGGGACTAATTTAATAGTGAATGTAAATCGCCCGCAAAAAAGAATAGAACAGATTATTTAACTACAT
>JANODG010000005.1:0-15664 GCA_031412575.1 Bdellovibrionales bacterium | reverse complement strand
ATTCACATGGATGTGGAGTTAATTTTCATAGTCATTTTAAAAGCTCGAACAGTCCTCGCTTCGCTGCGGAACTCGCTTTTAAAGTGACTATGGAAATTAACTCCACATCCATGTGAATATGAAATGTGATTAAGTTTGCGGTTGATCATTCATTGAATTCCTCGGTATTAAAGAGTATGTTATACTTGTTAGTAGCGTCGATTGACATTGGGGATTTAAATTATGGCTTCAGCAAAGACAACAGAGATATTTAATTTTTCGGCGCAACAAATTTTTGATGTGGTCAAAGATTTCGAAAGTTATTCTGAGTTTTTAAGTGAAGTTAAAGAATCTAAAATCATTGAAGACTTAGGTCCCAATAAAAAAATAGTTGAACTTTCTGTGTCGATGATTAAAGAATTTTCTTATCAAATTGTTACGACCACCGTTGAACCTAAGTCCGTAAAATGGGTTTTTCACAGTGGGGATGTGTTTAAATCGAATTCAGGATCCTGGATTTTAAAACCAATCTCTGAAAATCAAACCGAAGTGACTTACGAAGTGGAAGCTGACTTTAAGATATTTGTCCCTTCAATGATTGCTAAAAAAATGATTGCTGTGAGTTTGCCGAATATGATGAAAACTTATAAAGAGCGTATTAAAAAAGTGAGTGCTAAAAAGTAGAAATGATTTTAACTCCATTTGAACATAAATTTTTAAGATCTTATCAAAATTATTTTTCTAAAAAAAATCAAAACCAGTTTTTTTTAAGCGTCTCGGGCGGCATAGACTCTGTAGTGATGCTTAAGTTATTCATTAAATTTAAGACTCAAATGAATTGTGAGTTCAGAGTGATTTACGTTCATCACGGAGTTTCTGAAGACCAAGCAGCAAATAATTTTAGGCAACAGTCTTTGGACCTTGTTAAAGATTTATGTGAAATAAATGCTGTGACTTTTTTAACGAACTTCACAATGCCGGTTACGATATTAAAGTCCGAGTCCGAATTAAGACAGTGGCGATACCACGTGATTGAAAGTGAAAAAAAAGAAAACGAGTTTTTAGTTTTGGCTCATCATTTGGACGATCTATTGGAAACACAATTGATGGATTTACTGAGAGGGTCGCATTTTGACAATTGGGATAAAAATAAAGAGTTTTCAAATCAGATATTTAGACCTTTGGCCTATGTGACTAAAAATGAGATTTTAGAATTTGCCAAAAGAAATCAGCTGAATTGGATCGAAGATCCTACAAATTCTGAGTCTGAAAACTTAAGAAATTGGCTTAGAAATGGTTTTTTAAAAGAGCTTGATTTAAGAAATGAAAGTTTAAAAGAAAGCTTAATGAAAAATCTAATCAAGTTATATGAGTATAGTCCTCAAAAAGACACAGTCGGTGAGCTTGATATAGGCACATCAGAGTGGGTTATGTTCTCTAATTCTGAGAAAAAGCAGTTTGTCTTGAATTCTGCCCGAAGACTTGGATTAAAATCTATGACTCAAGGACAGATATTAGATATTCTACGGAAGCTTGACCTAGGTCAAAAAGATATCAAATTTCAAATTGGTCCGATAATTTGGACAAAAACAACCGATAGGTTATCAGCATACAGGAGTTCCAATGAAAAATAGAGTCCCTAAGGGTGCGCAAAAGACTTTTGGCGTTTGGTTGCTTTTGCTCATTATGGTTGTTTTCTTCGTACAACAAATGTCCAACAAAACAAATACGGTGATGAAAGAATTTTCTTATCCAAGTTTCGTTGAGGCGTTAGAGAAAAAACATATTGAGGAAATCACTTTTTTTACCAAAACCCAAGAAATCGAAGGTGTGATTAAAAAAGAATTCCAAGATGAATATCAAAAGTCTTATGGTGGTACTAAATTTAGAATCGCAGGGAACATTGATAATTCTGGATACGATACCGTTAAACAAAACGGCATCATTCCTAAATACAACAACGAAGATAAATACAAAATGGTTTCAGTGCTTTTGGGCCTGTTACCCATATTGTTACTAGTAGGTGTAGCGATATTTTTTGTGCGTCAGTTGCAGTCCGGTGGAAGCAAAGCTTTCAGTTTCGGAAAAAGCAAAGCTAAGTTACTAAATGAACTTAAAAAGAAAGTGACGTTTAAAGATGTTGCTGGCGTTGATGAAGCCAAAGAAGAGTTAGTGGAAATCGTTGAGTTTTTAAAAGAGCCAAAACGTTTTACAAAACTTGGTGGTCGAATTCCAAAAGGGGTTTTGCTTGTAGGTCCTCCGGGAACTGGAAAAACATTATTAGCCCGAGCCGTTGCTGGTGAAGCTGGTGTACCTTTCTTTTCAATTTCAGGATCTGACTTCGTAGAAATGTTTGTGGGTGTCGGAGCTTCAAGAGTTCGTGACATGTTTGAACAGGGGCGAAGAAGTGCTCCGTGCATTATCTTTATTGACGAGATCGACGCTGTCGGAAGACATCGTGGTGCCGGAATGGGTGGTGGACACGATGAACGTGAACAAACTCTTAACCAGTTGTTAGTTGAAATGGACGGATTTGAAGGCACAGAAGGTGTTATCATCATTGCGGCTACAAACCGTGCAGATGTTTTAGATCCAGCTTTACTTAGACCAGGTCGTTTTGATCGAAGAGTCATGGTAGGTCGCCCTGATCTTAATGGTAGAACTCATATTTTAAATGTGCATGTCAAAAAAGTTCCACTTTCTGATGAAGTGAAAATTGAAACCATAGCGCGTGGTACACCGGGTTTATCTGGTGCGGATTTAGAAAATTTAGTGAACGAAGCAGCTTTGATAGCGGCAAGAAAAAGAAAAAAAATGTTGGACATGGATGACTTCGAAGAAGCTCGCGATAAAGTGTTGATGGGTGCCGAAAGAAAATCGATGAAGATCTCGGAAGAAGATCGTCTGCTGACAGCTTACCATGAAGCGGGCCACACGATTGTAAACCGCGCTTTGCCGGGATTAGATCCTATTCACAAAGTGACAATTATGCCCCGTGGAATGGCATTGGGTGTGACTCAAACTTTACCTGAAAAAGATCATTTGAATTATACAAAAAGTAAAGCTGAACACATGATTGCTTTTTTATTCGGTGGGCGAGCGGCAGAAGAGATCGTCTACAAAGACGTAACTACTGGTGCGAGTAACGACATTGAACGTGCTACAGACATCGCAACGAAAATGGTGACTGAGTGGGGCATGAGCACTAAGATTGGTCCATTGTCTTATAGTAACTCTGACAACCCGGTATTTGTGGGCATGCAGAGCGGTAAGGGCGCAGTCAGAGAAGTTTCAGATGCTAAATCCCAAGAGATCGATTCTGAAATTTCTAGAATCATTGCCGAAGGTTACCAAACGGCCATTCGTATTTTAAATGAAAAACGAAAAGCTTTAGAAGCCTTAACATTAGGTTTGATGGAATTTGAAACTGTCGATGGTTATGAAGTGGATATGTTCATTGCAGGATCTACAATTGAAGAAGTGAAACAAAAACGTATTGAACGTGCCGATAAAATAAAAACCGAGAGTGATGCGAAGAAAGAGCCAGTGATTGCACCACCGAAAAAACAAAGTGGTTCTGATGGTCTTGGTGATCCAATGGGTAGCCCAGCTTAAGCTGGTGTATTAAGGGGCTTTTGATTGGGTTTTGTTCTTGAATTTTTAGTCACACTTAAAGCTCAAATGCATCCAAAAGATGTATTTGATCTTATCATTTTATGGATCATGGTTTATCGAATCATGATTCTGACTGAAAAATCAGGAATCTCAAAAATCCTTGCCGGTGTTATCTTTTTAGCACTTTTATTTATCATAAGTACACAACTTGAATTGATGTCAGTGCATTTCATTTTAGAAAATTTCTTTAGTAATCTATTTTTAATTCTTGTGATTTTATTCCAAAACGAAATTCGAAAAGTTTTAATTGAAATTGGATCACCTATCTTTTCAACCACAATTTCCAGAGAAGAGGAAAACAGAATCGTTGAAGAAGTTTCTAAAGCTTTAAAAGAGCTTCATAAAAAAAATTGGGGCGCGATCATTGTTGTTGAAAAAGACATGAACGTCGACGCATTTGTTGAAGAAGGCATTGTCTTAAATGGAGAAGTCAGCGCCGAATTGATTTTAAGTTTACTAGAACCTACAAGCCCAGTGCATGATGGTGCAATATTAATTCGAAACGGTAAATTAGAATCCGCTGGAAATTTTTTACCTTTAAGCAAAAATCCATTGTTAGATAAAAACTTAGGAACTCGCCACAGAGCTGCTTTGGGTTTGTCGGAACTAGTTGATGCTCGCATTTTTATCATTAGTGAAGAAAGAAAAAACATCGGTCTAGTAGAATCTGGAATTCTGAAAGTGGTAGATTCTAATGTCAGTATCAGGCAAGCCTTAGTTGAATTTTTAGGATTCGGAGAAGAAGCATGAGTTCCGCAAGAAAATCCATCAAGAATTTAACAGTATCCGAACGCATAAAAGAGTTTTTTACAGGTTTGATCTACACAAATCCAAGACAAAAGTGGTTTTCCCTGATCGTCGCCTTATTCGTGTGGGGCTTCGTCTTAGGCCAAAAAGAACGAGTGATGGAAAAAGAAGTGTCTTTGCAATATCAACTTAAAGCCAAAGTCGAAATGTTAGACTCTGTTAAAAAAGTAAAAGTGAAAGTCTCTGGCCCATCTCTAAGCTTAAGAAAATTCAACGAACAAACCAGCAGCTTATTAATCGATATTTCCGAATACCCTGTTGGTGGCCTTTATTCCGTGGAACTTTCTAAAGATGGCCTTAACAACATTCCACTAGGCGTTAAGGTCTTATCCATAACACCCAACAAAGTCCCTATCGTCCTTCGCGCAAAACCAGACTCTCTTTAGTGCCTACTACCTTTTTCGGATGCAGCGCCTCCGAAAAAGGTAGTAGGCACTCACAAAAACACGATTACAGAACCAGTATTTTTTTGCCCGTTAAGGAGTTCTTCGTAAGCCCAGGGGTAGCCCCCTATTTTGAGGTAGCGAATTAATTCCGAACGCACAATACCCAAGCCTTTGCCGGGCATGATTTTGACCTTCTCCTGCCCTTGGTACTTCATAACGAAGCGATCCACGGCATCGAAAACTTCGTCTTTTTTAAAACCGTGCAAATCTAATGTGGGCAATTTTTTCGACATTTTGGCTCCTCAAGTGCAATCTTAACCATTCCCGAGACAGTCTTCAATCGATAGCTATTTCTACCATTCTGCGCGCGACACAAGAAGGGGTAAATGCCCCGACCGAATATTATGGATTATTCAGCTATATAAAATTAAAATGGTACTAAAAAAATATAAATATAAAGTTAAAATATAAAGTTAAAGATTAAGCGAAAATATGTAAATATAGAATAAAGCTTAAAGAGAGTCTGGTTATTTTGCGCGAAGGTTCGTGTTTGGTTTCAAGATAAGGGATGTTTGGGATGCCGACTAAGAATGATTTAAAAGGTAAGACTATTGATTTGGGTGCTGAAGTGAAGTCGGCTGGGTTAAGCTCTGAGGGGACTTCCGTTAAGCGTTTGTTTGGGACGGATGGTGTTCGTGGCACCGCTGGAAAATTCCCTATGACTCCGGATATCGTTTTAAAGTTGGGTCAGGCTTTGGGTTATGTTTTACGTAAAAAAGAAGAGATGCCTAAAGTGGTAATTGGTAAAGACACTCGCTTGTCTGGCTATATGGTCGAGCAGTGCTTAGCTGCTGGTTTAAATTCTATGGGTGTTCACGTTCAGTTGGTGGGACCTCTTCCTACCCCTGGAATCGGGTTTTTAGCGACGAATATGCGTGCCGATGCAGGGATTGTGATTTCGGCTAGCCACAACCCATATCATGACAATGGAATTAAGATTTTTGGATCGGATGGGTATAAGATTTCTGATGCTATGGAGGCTGAAATCGAAGCTTTGGTTTTAGATCAAGATATGACAAGTTTACTTAAATCCCACGATCAGATTGGGCGTACAAAGCGAATTGATGATGCTTTGGGAAGATACTTAGTTTTTGTTAAAAACACTTTTCCTTTGAATTTGGATTTAGTGGGTTTACGTATAGTTTTAGATTGTGCCAATGGGGCCGCTTATAAAGTTGCACCATTAGTGTTTCAAGAACTTGGGGCTGAAGTTATTCTGTTAGGGGATAAGCCTGACGGCTTTAATGTGAATAAAAAGTCTGGGGCCTTACATCCAGAACAAGTTTCTGAAGCTGTTAAAAAGTATCGTGCGGACATTGGTATTTGTCTGGATGGAGACGCTGACCGTGTGATTTTATCCGATGAAAACGGCGATATTGTAAACGGCGACCGCATTCTTGCGATCTGTGCTTTACAATTAAAAGAAGAAAATAAACTTAAAAATAACACTGTGGTTGCAACTCACATGAGTAACATTGGCCTAGATCAGTTTTTAAAAAAACATGGGATCAAAGTCACTCGCGTTGGGGTCGGTGATAAATACGTGATGGAAGCCATGCGTGCCCAAGGGCATTCTTTAGGTGGCGAACAGTCGGGACACATCATCTTTTTAGATTACTCGACGACAGGGGACGGTATGGTCGCTGCCCTTAAAGTGCTAGAGGCGTCTTTAAAGAAAAATAAAAAAATCAGCGAACTTCGTGAATCTATGGTGGATAGCCCCCAAGTTTTAAAGAATTTGATCATCAGTCAAAGGGTTCCTTTTGAACAGATCCCTGGATACTTCGAAATGGTATCAAACTTAGAGAAAAAACTAGGGGACAGTGGACGTATATTTATTCGTTACTCTGGAACAGAACCTTTGATTCGAGTTTTGGTAGAATCCCCAGATGCAGTATTAGCTGAAGACTGCTGCGAGCAAATGATCCAATGGTTTAAAAAGAACTTAGAAATTTAGGTTCTTTGCTAATAATTTTGTAAATGGGAACTGTTTTGTCTAAAGAATTAAATCTAAATATTTTAAGTAACCAAGAAGATTTAATAAAAAATCTAAAGCCTTTTTTTGATATTTTAGAACCTGGTGATGTCGTTTTACTCTCTGGATCGATTGGGGCTGGTAAAACTACTTTAGTGAAAACGTTCGTAGATTTTAAACGTCAATTCGAAGAAAAAGACAAAGGTAAATCAGGCGTCATGGCCAGTTCACCCAGTTATAACTTAATTCACGAATATCAATTCAAAGACTTTAAAGTTGTACATATTGATTTGTATCGAATTGAAAGTGATGAAGATTTAGAGTCCACTGGATTTTGGGACATCATGCAGTCCAAAAATTCATTATTTTTTATAGAATGGCCAGATAAAATTAATCCTTCGGATTTACATAATCTTAGAAAAGTTAACATCGAAATCCAAATAAAAGGCGAAGAGCGTGAGTTTCAAATTGAAATTCAATAGGCATCATTTGAACAAATAATTTCTTATGATTTTAAAAAATTTTATTGAAAAAGTTTGGATTGTAAATTGCAAAAAAAATTAATAAATTCCCGTTAGTTAACCCTATTCGTTCTGATTGGAATTTTTGGACAATTTTTGTCACCCTACGAGGTCCATTTGGCGTTGATCATATTATTTGTATTTACATTAGGTTTCGGCTCTTATGCAGAGTCTCAACCGAATATTGAAAATACTTGGCAGCTTGTGGCGAATGGATGTGGTTTAAAGAATGATATGAATTCAATTGATCATCTTTTCTTAGAAAAGATTCAAAGAACGAGTGAAGAAACCTTGATTTTTGAGAATGGAAACTTTAGTTCAAGTAGAACTTCTCACCTTCTGTGTGATTATCGTTCGCCTCTGGAAGAGCAACTTATAGAAGGCCGATATGTATATTGCTCTGATGAACTTTTAAATGTCGGCACTTACGAAGTCATTCAAAACAAAATCTACTTAAATGGTAGAGTTTTAAAAAATGTTCCAGGCCTAAAAAATGCTAAAGGACTAAAAAGCACCAATATTATAAATTTTGCGATCATAGGAGAGTATTTAATTCTTAACTATACAACTTTTAACTGCGGTACGGATTTATTTTTTGAAGTTTACGAGTCCTACCCAGATGATTTATTGTTTTAGTTTCAGAATTTAACACATAAAATTCTGCTTCAAATTTTCAACTGAAATGATTAGGTTAAGGATTAAATTATGAGAAGTATAAATTTAAAACTAATTTTGTGTATTTTTTTTATTTTGAGCTCTACTTCATGTTCAAATATTTTTGAAGTTAAGGACGTTAAGGACTTGAATGCAAGTCAATTGTCATGTTCAGGATTTAAAAAAAATGATCGTAGATCCATTTTTTGGTCTAAAAAATTTCCTATAAAACTACATGTAAATACCGCTTTTCCTGCAGATAAAATTCTTGCATTAACAAATGCCATTTATATTTGGAATACCACTTTTGATTCTGATTTGTTTGGTGAAGAAATTGGAGTATCAACTTCCGCGGCTCCAGAAAAAGATCAAAAGAATATAATTTACTGGCTTACAGATCTGTCTTCTACAGACATTAGAAGTGGAACAACATTAATCTATCCGGAATCCAACAATATAATCGAAGCTGATGTCATGCTAAATGCCAGTAACTATATATTAACAGCAGATGTCCCACTTTCTTTTGAAACAGATTTAACATCAGTTCTAATTCACGAACTTGGACATGTATTAGGTTTAGACCACATCGACACCGAAACTTCCATTATGCAAACGGTCTTAAGCGAAGGTGAAGTTAGACACAATCTTAGTGCCCAAGATATTGAAAATATTCGTTGTATGTATTTCTAAAAGAAAATTTCCAGCGCGCCGTCTGCAGGACGAAAAGTTCCAGCGAGGCTTGGCAAGGGCGTGCGGACGGAAGTCCCAGCGAAGCGGACTGAACGGTAGCCGCCCGAAAAAGCCAACCCGAGTGAACTAGACAGCACCACCCCAAAACATTTCCAAATCCTTCACAAACCCCTTCGGATCTTCCACATTATAAGAATGCCCATGATTCTTTAAAATCTTAAGTTCAGAGTTTTCAATCATCTCACTCATCTTCATAGATCCCTCTTTAGGTAAAACCATATCGTTTTCTCCATGAAGAATAAGTGTTGGCAGTTTCAGCTCTGACATTCTATCTGTAATATCAATCTCAGTGCATAAAACTTTAGGAACCCCACGCCAGATCGCTTTATCAACGTTGAACGTAGCTTTAGCTAAGGCTTTAAAAATTTCACTCGTGATATCAACACCTTGAATAGTCGCTGCAATTGTCATGTTCGAAATCTCTTCGTTTAAAGACACAGCTTCAAAATGACCAAGCAAAACATCTAATGGGATTGGAGTTTCTATCCCCAAAGGTCCAATGCTGTCTAACAAAACAAAATTTTTAAATTTATGGGACTGTTTTAAAATAGCAAGCATAGCGATGAGTCCACCAGTCGAGTGTCCAACAACTTGCACATCTTTTAAATTTAATGCTTCAATCAAATGTAAATAGTCATCAGAGAAAACATCAAAGTTAACATCTGTTTCTTCATTGAGTCCTTTAGAAAGACCGCAACCTCTCCAATCAGCAAGTACAAGTTTACCTGCTTTAGAAACAGATGAATTTTTGGATTTGGCTTTAAGTTCTTCAACCATTGGATACCACCACAAATTACACGCCAAATTTCCGTGAATCAATAGTGTGTCGTGATCGACTAAGCCTTCAAAAACTTCGTAGTGGAATTTAAATCCATCAATATTTAAATATTTCGAATCGGTCTTAATCACAGAGTTAGTCCTCCGTCGACACTCATCACAATTCCATTCACGTAAGATGCATTTTCCGAAGATAAAAATAAGCAAGCGTTTGCAATGTCTTCAACAGTTCCCATTCTTTTCACAGAAACTTTATCAACCATTCCTGCCAA
Organism: Bdellovibrionales bacterium; assembly: GCA_031412575.1. Classification (GTDB taxonomy): domain Bacteria; phylum Bdellovibrionota; class Bdellovibrionia; order Bdellovibrionales; family UBA1609; genus JAMLIO01. The sequence continues at coordinate 5,808 of JANODG010000005.1, read as the reverse complement.
AACATCTTCAGGCATCGCTTGAGTCATCTTCGTGCTAATAAATCCCGGGGCAATCGCATTCACTGTAAAACCTTTTCGGCCAAGTTCTTTCGCCCAAGTTTTTGTCATGCCAATCACACCCGCTTTTGCCGCCACATAATTTGTTTGACCAAAGTTTCCGTATAGAGCCACAACACTAGACATGTTAATGATTCGTTTGTGGTTAGAGTTTTCGTTAAATTTATTTTGATCTAATAAACTTTTAGTGACGTTAAATAATCCTGTTAAGTTTGTTTTAATGACACTTTCAAAATCTTCCACTGTCATTTTGCCAAAACTTTTGTCGCGAGTGATCCCTGCGTTGTTGATTAAGATATCAACACCAGCCGATGTTGCTGCAGCGTTACAGCTTTTTGCGTCACCAACATCCACTTGCGCTGTGGTTAAATGATTAGAAAATTCAGCTAATTCCTTTTTTGCATTTTCTAAAGTCTCTTTATTATAATCCCAGATGATCACAGACGCCCCTGCCATAAGAAAAGATTTTGTAATTTCAAAACCGATACCTTGTGCTCCACCAGTGACCAAAACTTTTTTGTTTTTAAAATTGTAGTTAATATTTTTAGTGAAAGGTGTATTTGTGTTTTGGGATTTATCGCTTTGCATTATAGGATTCTCCTTAAGAAGATATGAAGTGGTGTCGCAACATTTTATAAGTCAAGACTTACATCAATGATTTACTGACACGTAATTTTAATGTCAAACACTTGTCAAGATTGGGTTAGAAATACTATCTTCTAATCCTTAAGGCTTAGGCGGTTTCGCTTGAACTTTATTTTGAAACACTGAATTTTTCCTTGTTTCAAAAAGATAAAATGGTTTCGTCGATTGGGATTTCTAACACTAAACCAAATTTTATTTGTCTTTGCCGGGGGGAAAAAGATAGTGTCTACATCTATTCAAAAGACCAATGCTGTAATTACTGGCACGGGATTATCCACAGGTTCTAGAAAAATTTTAAATTCTTTTTTTGATGAATTATATCAAAAAGATGTAAGCACTTTCTTAAAAGAAAATCGCAATATCCATCAAAGATATTTTATGGATGAAACTCAAACAACTTCTGATCTTGCCATTGAAGCTGCAACAAAAGCTTTAAAAAAAGCGAACTTAAAAGCCGGAGATATAAATTTAATCATCGTAGCCACAGACACTCCTGATTATTTATCTCCAAGCACAGCTGCTGTTGTTCAATACAAATTAGGTGCCAGTAAAGCCGGGGTCTTTGATTTAAACACGGCATGCGCTGGTTTTGTGACGGCTTTAGATGTGGCACAAAAGTATATAAAATCTGACATCGCGTATGATCATATTTTAGTTGTGGGTGCTTACGGCATGAGCCGATTTTTAAACTGGGATGATTATAAAATTGCATCTATGTTTGCTGATGGTGCTGGCGCAGTTATTGTAAGTCGCACTGAAGAACCAGGAATTTTAGCGACCGAACTCTATGCTGATGGTCAGTATTATGACTACATGGGTGTTTACGCGGGTGGAGTAGCTCAACCCATCACTCACGAACGTCTAGAGCAAAAAGCTCATTTACTAAATTTTGCAAAAAAAATTCCTACAGAAACTAACGCTATTCAATGGCCACGACTGACACACAATTTATTAGACCGCATTCATAAGAGTCCAAAGGACATCAATCACTTCTTTTTAACTCAATTAAATTTAGACACCATCAATACAGCTCTAGATAGTCTTAGCATTGACCGGGACAAATCCCATAATGTGATGGATAAATTTGGTTACACGGGTAGCGCGTGCATTCCAATGGCGATTGCAGATGCCGATTCAAAGCATAAACTTAAAAAAGGCGATTTGGTGTTTATGCTGGGTTCAGGTGGAGGCATGTCGATGGCCGCCTTATCCATGGTTTGGGGATACAATTCATGAGTGAACAAACTGAAGTGGATTGGTTAGGTCGGTGGAATTTATATTCACCGGATAACGAAGCCCTTTACGATTACAAAAATCAAAAATCCTTCAGCTACAATCAGCTTTGGATGTCTTCGCTTTTAGTTGCAGATTTTTTAAAAAAATCAGGAATAGGTCCAGGCGATCGTGTTGCCGTCTTAAGTCCGAACTGCATTGAGACTATTATTTTATTTTTTGCACTTCAACGTTTAGGCGGAATTTTAGTTCCCCTTAATTTTAGGCTATCACCGCCAGAAATTGATTACATCGTTACAAACTCTGACCCAAAAATATTATTTTACGACGAAAATTTATTAAAAACCGTTCAGCAACTAAGCGATGATTTAGTTTCAAAAAAACAAATCATAGATTTAAATCAAATCACTCAATTGGCAGACAAGACTTTCGATAAAAATAATTCTTTAGTTGTTTCGACTTTGTCGCAAGACTTCATATCTAAATTTGAATACCCGTGCATGATTCTTTACACTTCAGGTACTACTGGATTTCCCAAAGGTGCTGTGCTGACCAATAAAATGCTTTTTTGGAACGCCATCAATACAAGCTTAAGCTTAAATATAACTCAAGAAGATGTAACTATTAACTTTGCTCCGCTATTTCATACGGGTGGCTGGAATGTTCTGCTGACGCCGTTTTTATTTCGCGGAGCCCGAACAATCCTTTTTGAAAAATTTGAAGCTACAGAAGTTTTAAAAATAGCCGCTAAAGAAAAAGTAACTTTACTTTTTGGCGTGCCGACGATGCTCGCCATGATGTCAGACGCCGAAGACTTTAAGTCTTTAGATATTTCGTCAATTCGCTACATGGTTGTAGGTGGTGAACCTATGCCGCTTAATTTAATTCAAAAATGGAATGAAAAAGGTGTGCCAGTTCGACAAGGATTTGGTCTGACCGAGTTTGGTCCAAATTGTTTTTCTTTAAGCGAAAAAGACGCCGAAAAAAAGATGGGCTCAATTGGTCGATCTAATTTTTATGTAAAGACTAAAATTATAAACTCTAACGGGATCGAGGTTGGCCCAAATGAAGTGGGCGAACTTTTACTGTCTGGTCCAAGTTGCATGCAAGGTTACTGGAACAATCCCAAAGCCACCGATGAAACTATCATAGATGGTTGGCTCCACACTGGGGATTTAGTCAAAAAAGATGAAGACAATTATTTTTACGTCGTTGGTCGTAAAAAAGAAATGTTCATCAGTGGCGGGGAGAATGTTTACCCTGTTGAGGTCGAAAAAGTTTTAAGATCGCATCCTGTCGTGACAGAAGCCGCTGTTGTTGGTGTTAAAGACCAAAAATGGGGCGAAGTGGGTCACGCTTTTATTGTTTGTAAAAATATAAAATCAAAAGAAATTAAATCACCTGAATTAGCTTCGACTGATTTAAATTTTACTGAATTAAATTCTTCAGAATTTAATGAAACAGAATTTAAGGAATTTTGCCGTCAAAATTTGGCCGGTTATAAAATTCCAAAATATTTCACTCTACTTGATGAACTTCCCAAGGGGGACTCGGGAAAAATTAACAAAAAAGTTTTACTCACGTACGACTTTAAAGGGGCTTAATAGATGCAAGTTTATAAAATAATTTTACTTCTTAGTTTTTGGTTTGCTTGCGCATTTAGTTATGCAGCCCAAATCACTGAAGGTGTTGTGCATATGTCTGACCAACGAGCTGTGTACTATCAACAGGTCGAAGCCAAACCAGGTATGCCAACTGTTGTGATGTTAAACGGATTGATCTATTCGATCGAAAATTGGAAGCAGTATATCGAAGAGTTATCTAGTAAAGGCTACGGTGTTGTGCTTGTGGCTTACAGCACCCAACCTGAATCTTTACGTTTTTTAAAAAAAGCACCTTACTATGAAGATATTAAGATTGGGCCATCGGGTTACATGTACCACAAGGGGCTTGAAACTAAAGACTTAGCAGATGATGTTCTTGCTGTTGTCGACAGTCTTGGTTTAGATGAATTTCACTTACAAACTTTATCTTACGGTTCGATTGTTGGAAGTTATCTAGCCACCAACCATGCAGAAAGACTGAAGTCCATCACTTTGGTCACACCAGCTGTGATGTCAGCTCATAGATACACTCCATACGGGGAATCTCGACATCAGCATTATGTTTGGCAAAATCAGATCAATATTAATCCTTTTGTTATTCCTGATCATTTTTACGACTTAGAACTTTATCAAACTTTAAAATTAGTTATGGAATTTCAACGTAAAACACTAGACACTTCTGAAATTAGTTTTGATAGATTTGTTAACGGTGTTTTTCAGATGGGACGATCATCAAAATACTTTGATCTTAAGGATTTTGCTTCAAAGAAATGGCCACAGATGAATTTAATTTTAGCTTCTGAAGAAGAATTTATGCTTCTTAAAGATCAAATGAATTTTTGGCGTGAAAAAAAGCAAACGTCTTCGGATTCACGAATGATCTTAGTTCAAGACGCGCCTCATGCAATTCCTGGAACAAATCCTAAAGCTCTTGCTGATATTTACAGTCAAATTTTAGAAGGTAAAGTTGTTGCCGGCGAGCACACTTATGAAATTTCTCAGAGTGCGTGGAATGACGCTGCTGCTCCAGAAGTGATCATCAACAGCTGCGCATTTTACTTAGGTAAAAATAATTCCAGTTTAGGTTCTTCTTCAAGCAGTCTGGGTTTTTCAAAGTCCCTGTAATTTGAATTAGGTAGACACAGAATTAATTTTTAAGTATCAAAGTGCCTACTAACAAAAATGTGGGGACATCTATGCAAGATTCGTTTTTAAGACACTTAAAGTTTTCCAATAAAAAATTAATGCTGCAAATTTTAGTGCTACTTTTAAGTTCTCAATTTTCACTATTTTCGCAAGTCAGCGCAAATGCGGATTCGAAAAATCAAACATTAGCTTCAAGCTCAACCCGTAGTGCAACTAAAAGTTCGAGTAAAAACTTAGCTTCAAATTCGATTTCATCCGCCCCAAAAAATAAATGGTATCAGGGTAAGTGGTCACCTTCTTTAGATTATATTTATTTTTCCTTTGAAGGCACACGACCTGCCAACGGTAATATTTATGAATTCGAAGATGTCACGCTCAACATGCAAACATTTTCTTTGAAATACACACCGAACAGCAGTCCTTTAGTAAGCTACAGCTTGATTGCGACTCATCAAGAAATTTATGCTGAAACACGTTTTGATGTGCCGGGTTTTGGCAGCTACTTATCTAAGGATTTAACAAATGGACTGAGTGACACTTTGGTGAAAAGGTCTCAAGTTTTTCTTTTGCCGCATCAACAGATTTTAGTTTTAGATGCAGGTATTTATTTACCCACGGGATCAATTAACGAAAAAAATGAATATCCCGGGGCAGAGATGTTTAACTACCCGTATAACATGCAGTTAGGATCTGGAACTTTTGATCCTATGCTTTCGTTGATATACTTAAAAACTTTATACTCCGTGCACCAGCTCGGAGGTCTCGGTGTTGCTAGAATCAGAACGGGTGAAAAAAACAGAAATGGTTACCGTTTAGGAAACGATTGGACGGCTGCTGTTTGGTATTCAATGATTGCAAATAAATATGTAACCCCAACTCTGAAATTGAATTACCGAAGCATCGAAGGTCTTTCTGGCGGTGATGCTTTGATTCCTAACGTGAACAACGCAATGGATTTCTACTTCAACACACGAAGTGTTTGGGATGTGACACCATCAATCACAGCGAAGCTTCCTCTCACTGCAAACTTAAGTGTAAACGCAATGTTCGCAGTTCCTGTGTGGCAGCAGTTTAGTAATATAGACGATGTTGAACTTGAAGCTCGTTGGTACGCCCAACTTGG
>JANODG010000004.1:0-7897 GCA_031412575.1 Bdellovibrionales bacterium | reverse complement strand
TTGGGGTTTGCGAGTACGGATTTAATAAAAAGCAACTGCAAAAGAAAAATAAGGGTGACAATTTTGGTCCCCCTTATTAACTCTAAAGATCTAGCCTTAACCTCTATTAGCAATTGAATCCCCTAAATAACTTTTGCTCTTTAAACGCAATCAGTTATTTAAACGTACTTTCAATTAACGTGCCTATTAAGTAACTATGAGTGAAACCAAGGGCCACCAAAATACACAAGTAATGACGTAAGCCCTATATACCCGCTAGTGCCAATAATTTGTTTTACACTTAGTTTACTTGTTCGTTGCACATAAAGACTGATCACAGAAAGTAAAGAGCAAACTGTTAGAACAAAACCCGCCGAATTTAAAATGAATTCGAAATCAAAAACAAGTAAAAATGAAATCGTTAAAAGATATTGAAACAGAAAAACATGGTGTGGATGAGTCCCTGGCTTAAAATAAAAAAACTTCGGTATCACTTTATCTTCAGCCATGCGTGAATAAATTCTTGGGACAATAATCATAAACGATGAAATCGTCGAAAGTAAACCCAGTGCGATCACCATCGAAATCACTCGTTCCGATGAATAGCCCGTATTCACTTCAAAGAATACAGCCACAACTTCGGGAATGCCGCTTAACTGTTCTACTGATAAGCCGAACAGCAGGGGAATATTTAAGGCTACATAAAGCAGAATCACCGTTGAAGAACCAAGATAAGATGCTTTGTTCACTTCGCTGTTATTTGAAGTTAATTCACTAGCTACATAATAAACTGCGTTCCATCCAGAGTAAGCGTAGGCAATCCAAAAAAACGATCTAGCGTAAGTATAAATATTAAATTCAAAATCAAAAGAGGGTAAATACCAATCCGCAGAAAACACCATAACTAAGATGAGAATTACAAATAAAAATAATTTTAGATAAATGAAACTGTCATGCCATTTCATGCCTTTATGAAGTGAAGTGTAATGAAGTATAAACACAAAAGTTAAAACTAAAATGGCTAGCAAAGATGAATTTATATTCATCGGTATGGATTTTAAAAAGTAAACCGAAAAAGCCATACAGGACGCCGCGACCGGAGCCGTAAATCCCATCAAGATTGTTGCAAACCCAGCAATAGCACCAAGCTTAGGGTGAAGCCCTTTCGACAAAAAATGATATTCACCACCAGAACCCGGAAACTTTTCATGCAAAGTGGAATAACTAAAAACACCTAATAATGAATATATCCCACCTAAAATCCAAATCGATAACACTAACCAAGGGGATTGCAAATCTCGGATGGCGTAACCACTTGTTGTAAAAATACCTGTTCCAATCGCATTAGCTGCGATCAAACACATGGCTCTGTTTTTGTTAAATACAGGTGGATTCAAATTGGACCTCTTTTATATAATTTTATTTCAACAACTGTTGAGGAAAGACTAGGGTCTACTACTAATTTTAATTTTATTGTACCAAAATAGAACAATAAAATTAGAAACTTATATTAAATGAAATTGTTTAGTTTAAAATAACTAAAAGGGCGAGATCAATGGCTAATAAAAACATAAAATTGATTGTTATTTTAACTCTTGGCCTAAGCTTACTCACTTTTACATTCAACGCCTGCCAAGAATTTGATCCCAAAAATCTACAGGTTGAATCTGGCGAAGGTGGCAATCTGAATCCTCTTTTAATAAATTTAGATTTTTGTGACGATTTGTCGACCAGTGCGGATGGAAGACTTTGTGCCATTCAGCCTAGTAAAACAGATGCTACGATTAAAGACTTTGCGACTAACGACTTTGATCGCCCGGGTGTGGGCTTCGGTTATCATGTGATCGGAGTGCCAAATGATTGGAATACCATCAAAGGTGTTTGGGTTCATTTTGTAGGAAGTTATGGAACTCCTTATCTTCCTGGCGGACTAAACGCCGGAATTTTTGCAGCAGGCACATGGATGAATGAATTAGTGAAAGAAGGATATTTCGTCATTGCCGTGGCCTACGATAATCAAGAAAAAGTAAATGAGGACATATGCGCTTCTGGTTTACCGGGCGGTAACGTTGACAACTGTGCGGGCAATGTCCGCAGGGAAATTATTGAAGGTGTTAATCACAGTTCTCAGATTATAGTTTCTAACTCGAATGGTGTTTTCAATAGATTAAATAAACTATCAGATTATTTAGTGGCCAGAGGTTTAAATCTTCCGTCGTATGTCAGAAGTGCAACTCTAAATTGGTCGGAAATGAAGGTTAGTGGACATTCACAAGGGGCAGGACATACTTATTATTTGGCAAAGAACTTTGGTGTTAAGTTTGCGTGCTTTTTGGGTGGACCCTATGATGTTCGAGATTCTGTGAACCCACCCGCCACACCGATTGCGGATTGGTATTTGGTTCCAGGAAGTTTGACTCCACCTTCGCAAATGGGCGCATTTCTTTTAACGACAGACGACACTTACACGGCATTTATCGGTGCTTACAGCGTAATGGGTTTAGTCAAAAACACGCATTGGTTTGAAGCCTCAGGAGTTTACACAGACGAAGCCGGAGTGACTTTAAATGGTCACGCTGCTGCCGTAAATTCACCCACTTTAGCTTCTAACAGAGCGCAAGCCTGTTTTTAGATTTAAACTAAATACATTTTCAAATGATGTTCAATGAACGGTCTTATTTAAACGCGACATATACATTGTATCCCATAAAAAACAGATATAATTTTATTTCATGAGCTTAAAAAAAACTTGGGGTGTTATAGGATTGGGTTGGTTAGGAAAACCTTTATCTGAACAATTAAAAAATTTGGGTTTTGATGTTTTGGGTACTCGTAGTTCAGATTTTAATTTTCTTACTGATGAATTTCCTAAATTATTTTGTAACATCTTATTTTTAAATACTCCGCCTTTACTAAACATCAGTCCGATAGATTATGTAAATAAAATTCCCAAGGTCTTTAACGAACAAAATGCAAAGGTCATTTTTATTAGCTCCACTTCAGTTTTTGGCGAACATCAAGGCCTGTGCACCGAAGAAACTTTTCCCGAACCTCAAACCGAAAATGGCAAATGGCTTTTACAAGTTGAACACGAGCTTGAAAAAAAATTTAAAGAAAATCTTACGATCATAAGACCCGGTGGCCTAATCGGTGAGGATCGTCATCCTGTGTTTGCAATTTCTAAAAACAATATGATTTCAGGTGGCGACAACGTCATCAACTTAATCCATAAAAGTGACCTGATAAATATAATCGTCGCTGCAGAAAAAAATAATTTTAGCGGAATTATAAACGCGGTTTCTCCGTATCATCCCAAAAGGTCTGAGTACTATAATTTTTGGGCTAAGAAATTGAACCTTAAACCGATTAATTTCAAATCAGAATTAACAAGTACAAAAAAAGTGGAATCAGTAGCATTGCCTCTGTTTTACAACAATTGGATCCAAAAAAATCTAAACTGATTTGTTAAAGCTATCCGATGATAACCACTGACTATTAAAGAAAATTTTTTTGCTGACGTTTTGACTAAACCATCATTTTATTTAATAAATCTTATTGAAGTGGTCACATACTTTAAGTACCATATTTAAATAATTAAAACTGTTCGGATGGGTATATACGATAAGTGTTTATCTAAAAATATAGAATTAATTTTTTAAAATTTCAAACTAGGACTTAGAAAAATTTAAATAAATTTACAGGAGAAACTATGTACGTAAATAAAGTAATCAGTGCAGTAGTTGTTGCATTAACATTTATGCAATTGGCTTGTACGCCAAAGCAAGGTGATTATGCATCAACAGAAACAAAAGTTGGGGACAATAAAACGATTCAGTTTTGGTGGCCAGAAAAATTAGATTTAGGGCCACTTCGCCAGCATGGAATCGCATCAAACCCAATGGGCGAAAAATTTAATTATTCGGAAGAATTTAAAAAAGTTGATATCACAGCTCTAAAAAATGACATTGCAGCGGTCATGAAAACGTCTCAAGATTGGTGGCCAGCGGATTATGGAACGTACGGTCCATTTTTTATTCGTATGGCATGGCATAGTGCTGGAACTTATAGAGTTTCAGACGGGCGTGGTGGTGCAGGTGGTGGACAACAAAGATTTGAACCCTTAAATAGTTGGCCAGATAACGCGAACTTAGATAAAGCCAGAAGACTGTTATGGCCAGTCAAACAGAAGTACGGCGCCAAAGTTTCATGGGCCGACTTAATGGTTTTAACTGGTAACGTGGCTCTAGAAACTATGGGTTTTAAAACTTTTGGATTTGCTGGTGGACGATCTGATGATTGGGAAGCTGATCTTGTTTACTGGGGACCAGAATCTAAATTCTTGGACGACAAAAGATACAAAGGTGATCGTAAATTAGCTAAGCCATTAGCTGCGGTACAAATGGGTTTAATTTATGTCAACCCGGAAGGCCCAAACGGAAATCCAGATCCATTAGCATCAGCTAAAGATATTCGCGAAACCTTTGCCCGTATGGCGATGAATGACGAAGAGACAGTGGCCTTAATTGCTGGTGGACACACTTTCGGTAAAGCTCACGGTGCAAAAAAGCCCGAAGGTTGCGTAGGTGCAGAACCTGCAGCTGCTGGTGTTGAAGAGCAGGGTATGGGTTGGAAGAACAAATGTGGTACCGGTAAAGGTGCTGACACAATCACAAGCGGACTTGAAGGCGCATGGACAGCAAGTCCTGCACAGTGGACACATTTATATTTAACAAACTTGTATGCTTTTGAATGGGAAAAAACAAAAAGCCCTGCCGGTGCAACTCAGTGGATTCCAAAAGGCGGAGCCGCTGCGAACACTGTTCCTGATGCTCATATTAAAGATAAAAAAAACACACCAATAATGTTCACAACAGACATAGCTTTAAAGATGGATCCAGAATATCAAAAAATCACAAAGCGTTGGTTAGATAACCCTAAAGAATTTGAAGTTGCTTTTGCCAAAGCATGGTTTAAGTTAACTCACCGGGACATGGGGCCACGTGAGCGTTACGTTGGTAATGAAGCACCCAAAGAAGAATTAATATGGCAAGATCCAATTCCTGCGGTTAACCATAAGTTAATCGGTGCGGGCGAAATTCAAGCCTTAAAAAATAAAGTTTTAAGCTCTGGATTATCAACTGGTGAATTAGTTCGTACAGCTTGGGCTTCCGCAAGTTCTTTTCGTGGAACTGATTTACGTGGTGGTGCCAACGGCGCTCGTGTTCGTTTAGCTCCTCAAAAAGATTGGGCTGCAAACAATCCTCAAGAATTAGCGAAAGTGATTGCAGCTCTTGAAACTATTCAAGCTGAGTTTAACAAATCAGGTTCTAAAGTTTCGTTGGCAGACTTAATTGTTCTTGCGGGTTCTGTAGCGATAGAAAAAGCAGCCAAAGACGCAGGCGCAACAGTAAAAGTTCCGTTTACACCAGGTCGTATGGATACAACTCAAGAAAAAACAGACGTAGCTTCGTTTGCATTTCTTGAACCGACAGCGGATGTTTTTAGAAATTACTATAACGCAGAAAGCACCTTAAAACCTGCAGTGGCTATGGTCGATCGTGCGAACTTGTTAACCTTAACAGCTCCGGAATTGACAGTGTTAGTTGGTGGACTAAGAGTGCTTGATGCGAACGCAGCGGGCTCTAAGCACGGAGTATTGACTTCTAAACCAGGAACACTGACGAACGACTTCTTTGTAAACTTGTTAGACATGGCAACAGAGTGGAAGAAATCGGCTACAGAGGGTTTGTACGAAGGTGTTGACAGAAAAACTGGAGACATCAAATGGACAGCGACTCCGGTGGATTTAATTTTTGGATCACACTCAGAGCTTCGCGCAGTATCAGAAGTTTATGCGGCTGTTGATGGTAAAGATAAATTCATGACGGACTTTGTAAACGCTTGGTACAAAGTTATGATGTTAGATCGTTTTGATGTGAAATAAACTAGACTTTATAAAATCATAAATTTAAAAAGCCTTGCTTGAACTCTAAAGCAAGGCTTTTTTATTTTTTGCTTTTAATTGTCGTATAAATGCAGTTGTTTAAAGTCGTTGATAAACCCAATCTTTTTTCCAGACTTTTTATCCGAAAGTGATATAACAAAATGTCCGTCATAAACATCAAGGCTAATTTCAAATTTTGAGCAATTACTGACACCTAGGTCTTTCAACGAAGTGGCATAGTAATAATACTCAGCATGAAATGCTTTTTGAGCCGTGTATGAATTGTATAAACAAGATTTAGCCCTATCGATAGATCCGTCGTTGTCTAAAGCCTTATCTGAAGAATCTTGCTCAGACGATTTCCTTGTAGACAAATCCTTGGTATCTAAAGTTTCAGAACTTTCGGCGTCAGAAACTGTAAAGACTAGAAACAAACTACAGATTAAAAATATTTTTCCTTTAAACACAAACACCCCTTTTTTAGATTTGGTTTAGTAAGATTAAAACAGTGTGCATTAACTAAAGTTTCGATTTTAAAGAAGATAAATAAAGACCTGATCTCAATGTGTAGAATCATTAGCTTTACCGAAATACCGATTGTATAGTTATGACCATGAACCAAAACAAAAAAGTTCCAAAAATTGTAATCGTCGGTGCTGGTTTTGCTGGACTAAACGTCGCAAAAAAACTTAGAAAGGCAAAGGCTTCTATCACTATTATCGATAAGCGAAATTATCATTTATTTCAGCCTCTACTTTATCAAGTGGCCATGGCAGGACTTTCCCCAGCGGATATCGCTTATCCAATTCGAAGTGTACTGTCAGGACAAAAAAATATAAATGTTGTTTTGGGTGAAGTTAAAAATATAGAAATGGATAAAAAAACTATTCACGGTGATTTTGGAAAATTCGAATACGACTACCTAGTCGTTGCAACCGGTTCTGAGCACAGTTATTTTGGACAACAAGATTGGGAACAGCATGCACCTGGACTAAAGACCATAGAGCAAGCCACGGAAATTAGGCGCCGAGTATTATCGGCTTACGAAAAAGCAGAGCAAGAAACTGATATCGAAAAGCAAAAAGCCTTATTAACTTTTGTTGTTGTCGGGGCAGGGGCAACAGGTGTTGAACTTGCGGGTGCCCTTTGTGAAATTGCAAGATTCTCTTTTAAGAAAGATTTTAGAAATATTGATCCTTCGAAATCAACAGTTGTTCTTGTTGAGGCCGGTGAAAGGGTATTACCCGGTTATAACGTTAAAAGTTCGATTCAAGCCGAAAAGGATTTAAAAAAATTAGGTGTTAAGGTCATGACTTCATCCCGAGTGAACAAAGTGTCTGAAGAAGGTGTGGTTATAGGGACTGATTTTTTAAAAGCCAGCACTGTAATTTGGGCGGCCGGAGTGAAACCCAGTGCACTGAATAAAATGCTAGGGCCCACAGACCCACAGGGACGCGTTTTTGTAGAAAAAGATTTAAGTTTAAAAAGCCATCCTGAGGTTTTTGTTGCTGGTGACCAGATTCACTTTGAGCAAAAAGGTAAAGCCTTGGTGGGACAAGCTCCCGTAGCTATGCAACAAGGGCTTCACATCGCAAGCAATTTATTAAATCTAATCAAGGGTAAAAAGACAACAAAATTTAGTTATTTTGATAAAGGTCAAATGGCCACTATAGGGCGAAGCCGAGCTGTGGTGAACATTGGTAAGTTTTCGTTTCACGGATTTGCAGCTTGGTTGGTTTGGTTAGTAGTTCATATCTATTACTTAATCGGTTTTAAGAATAAGTTTTTTGTGATGTACCAGTGGATTTGGTCCTATGCGACTTACAAAAAGGGTGCTCGATTGATCGTAAAAAAAGACTGGCGACAGGAACCTACAGCTTCAATTTAACTCGCTAAACAGTGTGTCTATATGATGCATTAAACTGATACATAAATTTAAAAATTCTGTCGAACTTATGGACTGGTCAAAAGTCT
>JANODG010000003.1:0-53250 GCA_031412575.1 Bdellovibrionales bacterium | reverse complement strand
AACAAGGTTGGGACAGTGATCAGTTTTGCGCCCATTTACTAGAGTCAAAAGGGGTTGTTGTGGTTCCAGGCCAGTCCTTTGGTCAGGCTGACTACATCAGACTTAGCTTTGCGACTGATGAAAAGACCATCCGAAAGTCGGTAGAGCGGCTACAAAGTTTTATTTCCGAGCTATAATTTATGAATGGATTTAATCACTGACACATTTATTATTTTTTCATGTTTAATGTTCTGGATCGTTTTTCACAATAAAAAGGGTCTACTTTCAGAAATCAAAAAAACTGAAAAAAAAATAAGTGAAAAAATAACTGTTCTTGAAGATCTTTTAGACCAACACAATTTAGTTTTAAAAAAAGTCCAAGCCAGTGTCATCGATTCAAAACCAATTCAAGAATCGGTGCTACCGGCCATTGATGCTGAAATGAATATGCCGATTCTTTCGAATGAAGTTTTAGCCAATGCTTCAACATTATTGGACAGCGAACTTAAGATAGACAACATTGCAATAAATCAATTGAATCACGAGATAGGACAAGAGTTAAAGAGTGAATCCAGCAGCGCACTAGAGGCTGAAGTTAGCTTTAATTCGAAAACAGAATATAGAGTTCTAGGTTTACCAGAAGACCTTCTTGAAGATTTAGAGATGAGCGAACTTGAAATCCCAGTAGTTTCAAAACACATAAGCGAAAATAACGACATAAAAAAATCAGAAAATCATGATCAATATTTAACCGGTGTACAGAACATGGTGCTGGAAGCTAAAGAAAACTTATTAAAAATCGATGTGTCTGATGTTCAAGAAATCAGAACCTTTAAAGACGTGGTTTTAATGTCGAAAAAAATTGAAATGGAAAAACAACAGATTAAATTTAAAACTAATTGATTGTTCTTGAGTTAGAAAAGTCCCAAGGTAAAAAGATTCAATATAATTTAACAAATACCTTATTCAAATGAATATGAGTTGGATTTATTTGAATATTAGACGACAGATTATTATTTCGTACTATTATGAACGAAATGTTTTAAATAATATCTAACTAGATATCTTTCATTTACTGGTTTTGACTTGTTCGTCCAAACCAATTCACCAAAAGCGCCCCACTGAGCTTCAAGCACACTGTGCGCTGTCATTGGGCCAGAGGTCTTTGAATTACTTTCGGCCATAAATGGTGTGGCCATATGATGAAACTGAATTAAAATTTTTCCAGCTTCAGCCATTGAAAAAATAAGTTTGTAGCCATTTCTGAAAAGCATAAAGTCGCAATGAGTTTTAGATATCCCATAAACTTTAATTAAGCCTTGGGAACCACCGCGAAGCTGATTAAAAACTGTTGCCGATCTGATGAACTGAGTTTTTATGTTTTGTAAAAACTCAACTGTCCCTTTTAGCAAAATATTTGCAGGATCAAACGCCGGAGAAAAATCAACGATTCCAGCTTCTTCCATCTGTTGTTCGCCACGAACTAAATCTTTGATCCAATCAATATTGTTGTCTTGATCCAAAAGGGTCTCCTTCGACTGCGTGTTAAGTTCTTAACATAAATAAAAAGAAAAGTTTTAAAACTTAACTGCAACTTCAATTTTTTTTTGGGACCGACTGAAAGTCAAGATTTCTGCGGTTTTCGCCCAAAAATAGGCAAAAGGCGGCGGTGCATTAATTTCGCTAGGTCTAGGTTTTAAGGCAGCATCGGCGTCGTTAAGTTTAAAAATATTTGCGCGTTTTCGATGCCATTGATTTTTTTTAACGGCGAATAATACCCAATGCTAAACTTCAAGGGCACATAGTGCGCCATCGTGATGTCCATATGAAGTTCTACTCCAGCCCCTGCGTACGTTTCAGTAAATTCATGGTCTACGAAGTCACTGATGCCGTCATACACAAGTCCGTCAAAACTTCCCATGTCTGCAATCAAGCTTCCGTAAACTCGTCTAAAAAACAAAGGTAAAGATTCCGGTCCATTAAAAATGTTTAGGATTGGGAAGTAATACTCAACCCCTAAAGTGTAAGCAGAGTTTCGGGCTTGAAAATATCCCGAAGGATAACCTCGAATCACAAAACTGTTCTGTTGACGAGATGTCGTAAAGTATCCACTTAAATTCACTGGAGTAAACACCGTTGGCAAAGACTCGTCCGATGCAATCACTTTTGTAAAAATCTTTAGCGATGTGGTCTCTGGAAAGATAAACTTCGAAAAGTAAGTTTCAAAGTAAGCTTCAGCAGAATTATACGAAAAGAAATCGTCTTGCTCTAAATAATGGGCCAAGTTCAAACTTGTAAAAACCCCACGAGATGGCGCAATTCGCGAAGGCTGCTGAATTAACGAATTATACTCATACGTCACCTGTGGACCCATGGCTTTAATCTGCTGAGTGTCTGGTGGAATTGTTAATTTCGCATCCGTAAAAGTAAAACCAAATGTAAGCGCGTGGCCCAAGTACCTTTGATGGCCAAAATCGTATCGTGCGGACAAACCTAAAAATTTAAAAGTTCTAGAAAATTCATCGGTGAGTGGTGATTCAATTTGGCTAACCGAAAGGCCCCAAAGTAATGTTTTGTTGGCGTGAAAATAATTAAACCCGCCACTTAGTCTTTCAGAAATTGTATCCTGTTGAAGTGATAGAGAATAAGAATTTAAACCCAAGGGGTCGCTGGATCCTGTGGAAATACTCACTGAGGTTTGCCCAGAAAACCCGGCATAGTTTGGCGTAATGAAGGGGTACCAGTACTGCGGAAGCATATAATCAAGCGCTGAGTACCGTTTTTTAACTAAAGCGGTTTTTTGAACTTTTTCTGGATTGGAAATTAAACCCTTAGATAGCTCTATAGGGTGATCGAACAAAGGCTCATTAGAAATTAAAGATTTAAAGTCAGAGTAATGCGCTGTTTTATAGTCCTGAGGTGTGATTCTAGAGACCAAGATGCTATTTTTATAAAGGCTTGCACTCCTTGTTCCAATCGGATCAAAAGTGATTTGCTGTGGTCTAAAATTTTTGTCTAACAAATAATGTTGTCGAGGTTTTTTAGCTTCCTTGGCGTGAAGTAAGATTTGTCCTCTAGTGGCTTCGATCCAAAAGATCTTCTCGAAAGAATTCGAAAAGTCCATAGTCTGAATTTTATTATCTTTTAAATCAAGAATTTTAACTTTTGAATCTTTGCCGTTTTCTTTTTCTATAAAAATAATTTGCGAAGATACGTAGTAAAAAGGAGCCGAAATGCGTGTTTCGTGATTTACGGGCGTATATAAGGTGGTGATTTTCTTAGGCTCACTCATATTCAATTCAACTAATTTTGTTGAGGTTAAATTAGTTTGTACCGCCACTATTTTTTTATTGTCTTTAGATAAGGATGCTTCTCTAACGTTACCGCCGTAAGTTAAACGTTTACGTTTTTTGGATTTCAAATTAAATGTGTAAAGATCCGTGCTGTTTGATAATCTTTCAAATCCCATGGACTGATCGTAAATAAGAATTTCTTTGTTACCAGAAATTTGCACGCGTTCTGAACCTAAAGTCTGAAATATCACTTTTGATTTTTTAGTCTCAACATTATGTTTGATCACTTGGGTTAATAAATCTTTACTCTGATGAACTGTTAAAAACTCTTTAAAATTTAGCCACATAGGTGAATGTCCACGAAACGAAAAGTCTTTGTGATCTACATTTTGAACTGGACTGTCAGTTAATGATTTCCTGACAGCGCGAAAGGATTTTCCGAAGTTTCGTTTCACACTAGAATACAAATTGTAAGGCGGAAGTGCGCTTGAAAAATCTTGAATCAATTCATTTACGTTTTCTGACTTTTGATTTTTAGTCGATTCGTTTAAAATCAGCGAACCAAAAAAGTAGGGTCTTTGCCCATAAGGATAGCTTGGAATGTAACGCTCATTAATGCGGGATAGGTTTTCTTTGCCCGACTTAAGATCTATAGCAAGAAGCTTATACATCTCTTTATAATTCTCAGAGCGAAGACGGCCACCTTCAGTCAGATGAGTTTCAAGACTTACCGCAAGACCTTCGTGAAACCATGACGGAAGTAAAATAAAATTCGGCGCAAATAAATTTCCGAAAACCCACTGCAAAGGTTTGTAAACCCCGTGAGTAGGATAAAATGTCAGGTAATGGACAAGTTCATGCAGTACAAGTTCATAAACCCACTGGTGATATTCGCCGATAGAAGAGTATATAGTAGGTAAAGCAGGGTATATGACTATATGCGGATACGGGAAATGAGTCGCCGAACCATTTGACGAATTGGTGCGGTGATCTACAACCAGTAATATTGGGGATTTCGGGCGCTCTTTATAAACTTTAGAAATTTGTAAGTAAGCATTTTCAGATTGTTCAGCAATGTGCTCCGCTTGGTCGCTATGAGACTCATGAATGATAAATTTAAAGTGTTTTGATTTATAAGAAACCCATTCCTTAGCAGACAAAGATGCTAAAAAAGTAAACTGAATAAGTACAGTCAACCCTAAGATTGAACTGTAAACTCTAATTTTTGACAGTCTTAATAAAAAATAATGCATTGACATCCCCGAATCCCATCATAGAATTGTAATGTCTTAATCTTTATGGGGGTAGCTCACATGACAAAAATTTTATCAGCGTTATTAATACTAGGAATGGCTTTCCAATTAACAAATTGTGCAAGCAAAAAAAAGGATGACAGTGCATTGTCTGCGGACGGTGGCGATCCGATGGCACAAGGTGGCGTATTGGATGCGACAAATATGTCTGACTCTCCAATGAATGCAAGTGCAACAGGAAGCGACACAGGTTCAATTCCAGGTTTAAAATCAATAAACTTCGCTTACGACAACTCGGCTTTGTCTGAAGGCGCAAAAAAATCTTTAAGCGACAATGCTGCTTGGATGAATGCAAATCCAAACGTTAATGTTCAGATTGAAGGTCATTGCGATGAAAGAGGATCTGTAGAATACAACTTAGCTTTAGGCGAAAGACGTGCAAAAGCGGTTAAAGACTATTTACAAAGCATCGGTGTAAACCCTGCTCAAATGTTAACAATCAGTTACGGTGAAGAAAAACTTGTTTCTTATGGTGATTCAGAATCTGATCACACAAGAAATAGACGTGCAAACTTCTTACCTCTTCAGTAATAAATAAAAAGTTCTAGGGAGCTTGAATCAATTTCACTTGAGTTAGTTGCTACAGTAAAATCACTGACGTACACTGATAGCGTGAAATGGATCCATGTTCCCTTTTTTTTCGTCTTTTTTTTAGCACTGATCTCATGTGCCGGCGTTCCACCAAAAGAAGATTATGTGTTTGCAATCACAGCACTTGAAAATGCTAAAAAAGCTCAGGTCGATAAGTTAGAACCTAAATTAGATTATCAATCTAAGAAGCTTTATGAAATAGCCCTTAAGTTTTACGAAGAAAGAAACTACACTAAAGCCAAAGAATATTTCATTAAGACACGTATTATCGCTGAAAAAGCAGAAACCAAAGCGAGAATAAAAAAATATAAAAATGGAGAAATCGTTTTATGATTAAATTTAGAAAATCAGTTTTTGTTCAGACTTTATTTTTAATGTCTTGTGTGTTTCTTTTGAATCAGTGTGTGGTTACTCGCTCGGAATTAAGTCAAAGCCCAAATCCAGCAACAAGATATAATGTTCCAAAGACCTACAATGCACCTAAGCCAGCGGCCGCAAATTCACAAACTCGCACCAATCAAGAAGTTGCAGTTTTAGAAACGCAAATTAAATCTTACGAAGAGCAGTTTAGAACTATGCTTGGACGAATCGAAGAGCTTGAAACTAAAGCCAGCACCACTGGAAAAGCCGATGCCGACCGCGTGAAAGATTTAGAACAAGCCATGAGCGAAATGTTAGTTCAGCAAGAAATGTTAAAAAAAGAACTTAAAGAAGGCCAAGAAGCTCAAGCTCAACTTACTGCTCTTAAAGCCAAAGAGGCGAAAGAAGCCCAAGAAGCTTCTGCGGCACCGTCAGGTAGCCTTGAATTGGCCGATAAATTATTTACTGAAGGCAAATGGGACCGAGCTGCCACTGAGTTCCAAGAGTTCAGAAAGAAAAATCCGAAATCACCAGAAATCTCTATTGTGACGTACAAGATTGGGGTTTGTTTTCAGGAACTAGGTTTAAAATCCGAAGCTAAGACCTTCTTTAACAATGTAATTCAGTCCTACCCTAAGTCTAAAGCTTCTAAGTTTGCTAAATTTAGGTTAGACAACTTGAAGTGAGCGAAGAAAGTTACTTAGACGAAAAACCCCATTTGATCAGTGAATTAAAGTTATCCCTGGCTATTGAAACCAGCTGTGATGACACATCTGTATCTTTAGTCCGATCGGATGGGTATGTTGTTGGTTTACTTAGCGCCAATCAAGATCTTTTGCATTTGCCTTATGGTGGCGTTGTTCCCGAAATCGCATCTAGAAATCACACTTTGAGTTTACTTCCCTTAATTGATCATCTTTTAAAATCAAATCAGATCACCCCTAATGACATTGACGTGATCTCGGTCACTAACCGACCGGGTTTGGTGGGATCACTCTTAGTGGGCCTTGTGACCGCAAAGACCTTATCTGTTTTATGGAAAAAACCTTTAGTAGGTGTAAATCATCTCGAAGGGCATTTGCTTGCACCTTGGTTAAAAGATGAAAAATACCAACCCCAGCTTGAAATTGAAAATTCATTTCCAAGTTTAGCTTTAGCAGTCAGCGGGGGACACACCCATCTTTGTGAAATCACAGATATCGGTAATTACAAAATTTTAGGACAAACTGTCGACGATGCTGCCGGCGAAGCCCTTGATAAATTTGCCAAAGAACTTGGGCTTGGATTTCCTGGTGGTGCCAAGCTTGATCAGTGGGCCCGTCAAGGTGATCCAAAGGCTTATCAGTTTCCTAAAGGATTAAAAAACCAAGGCTTAAATTTTAGTTTCTCAGGAACAAAAGCTTCAGGCTTAAGACAGCTTGAAAAAATGTCTTCGGATGAAATCAATTCTGAAATTTATAACCTGTGTGCGTCCTTCGAAAAAGATGTGATTGATATTCTGTTTGAAAAGTTAGAATCCGCATTATCAGAAAATAACTATAAGTCGGTGGCCATCACAGGGGGTGTCAGTGCGAACACCTACTTAAGACAGCGCGCCGAATTGCTATCTGAAGCTATAAAAATTCCTGTCTTGATACCGCCACTTAAATACTGCACCGATAATGCAGCTATGATTGGGTACGCAGGACTTAAAAACTTTTTAAACGGAAAAGTTGACGATCAAAGTCTTGCGCCGAAGCCTAGATCTTATGATTCAGATTTCACTGTGAGCATATCATGAGTGAAAATGTAAACGCCCAAACACTTAGAGAAAAAATCAATTCTAGAATTGAAGAGCTAAGTGTCACGGCTAAAAAATCCTTAGGACAAAACTTTTTAGTCGATCAAACCATCGTTGATAACATTGTGGGTTTTGTTAAACATAATTCTACACTGAAATGGATTGAAATTGGGCCCGGGCTTGGATCACTCACAGATGAACTTAAAGACGAACTTAAATTAGTCATAGAACTAGATTCTTACTTTGCAAAGTATTGGCAAGATCAAGGTTTGAATGTGATAGAAGTCGACGCCTTAAAATACGATTGGAGTCAGATTTCCGAAAATGTAACAAATAGTAGTTCTACGATTCAAAGCGAACAAGCTGAATCAAATAGACCAGCTGAGCATTTTCAAGGTAATGAAGAGGATAAATTTGGTTTAGTTTCAAACCTTCCTTATCAAATATCTTCTCGGATAGTGATTGAAACTTCCATCAACTCTAAATTTGAAAAAATGGTTTTAATGTTTCAAAAAGAAGTGGCAGATAGAATTTTAAGTCAAAAGTCCGATTCGAATTATGGATTTTTATCGGTGGTAGCCCAAAACTTTTGGGACATTAAAAAGTTAGTTTTTGTCAGCCCCAATTGTTTTAATCCAAAACCCAAGGTCGACAGCCAAGTGTTAACTTTTTCTAGAAAACATTCAGACATCACGAACCGGGACGGATTTGTTCAGTTCGTAAAAAATTGCTTTTTAGAGCGTCGAAAAAAGATTTCAAACAAAGCAAAAAAGTTGGGTCTTTTGCAAGAATTTAAAGACTTTTTTGAATCTAAATCTTTGAACGTGGACCCAGATATGTCAGCAGGAAAAAAGAGTAAAAACAAAAGTTTAAATTTGGACATGAGAGCCGAAGAGCTATCACCAAACGACTTTAAAGAGCTATTTTTATTTTGTGAAAGTAAAAAAAGGCTTTAGCTTCAAAGAACTTGTAAGTTTTAGAAAGTAATTTAGCCGCATAAGTGTTAATATATAAAAAGAGAATTTGGTTTAAGAGCGAAAAACGATGAGTATAAAGATCATTTCAGACAACAAAAAGGCACGTTTCAACTATCAGATAGTTGAAACTTACGAAGCGGGCCTTGTATTAACAGGTAGCGAAGTGAAATCCATTCGTGCAGGACAAGTGTCTTTAAGAGAATCCTACATCGTATTTAAAGGCCACGAGGCCTATTTGCAGTCAGCAACTATTTCTGTTTATAAATCCAGTAGCTACAACAACCATGAGCCAGATCGTTTACGTAAGCTTTTACTTCATAAAGATGAACTTAATAAAATTCGCGGTAAAGTGGACGAAAAGGGTTTAACCGTAGTTCCGACAAAAATGTATTTTAAAGACGGCAAAGTTAAACTAGAGATCGGCTTAGGAAAAGGTAAAAAACTCCACGACAAGCGCGAATCCATTAAGTCCAAAGATGTCGAACGCCAAATGCGCCGCGAGCGCATTTAAACCCATCAGAAGAGTTGTCTTTCAAAGATTCATTATTCTAATGAAGCCTAATTCAACCGTACCAAAGCTTCCATTCTTTTTTTAGATCTTTGTAAACATGATTTAATTCTACTTTATCCCAAACTTTTTTAAAAATTTCAGCACATGCTGCTTTTTCCAAATCAAGGTCCAATGGCAATTGCGATCGTCCATGAGCTCCACTGACACCTTTTAAATTCTTAGGAATTTCGCCAAGGTATTTTTTCCCCGAGCGGTGATTGGCGTACCTTCTGGCTCTGGTATAGCCCATCTGCAAATACTTACGGGCCATATCCATACCCGCAAAATCCATATCCTTATTATATTTATTAAAGGCTTCAAAAAGCGCTTTAGATGAAGCGCGTGCAAGCTCTTCATTTTTAAAACGCCACAGGGGCAGCAATTCTGATTTGTAAGGCTCAACAAGGAGAACGCCCTGTTCGCCCTTCCCAACTCTGTAAAGTTCAGGATGTAGTTTAAAATCGATTTTTTTGAAATCTTGGTTGTAATTCAAAGGCACATTTAGATTATATCACGAAAGTGGACTTGATCTTCGTAAGACGGTAAACATTTCTAAAACAGCAAAAAGAATTAAACAGATCTTAAAAATGAATATTTAGATTTTTTCTTAGGCTCTTGATTCAATCGCAGCTGCTGAATCTTTTCATTTAAGATTAAGTTGGTATTAAAACTGGATTGTTGATTTTCTTCGAGCTCTTTTAAAAACGCTATATCACGCTTTAAATTAGTTTGAAGCGAGCTGTAAAGATAATTATAAGTTTTTATCAGTTCATAAACATACTGATCTTGTTTTAGAGCAATTTTTTGTTGATCAAATTCACCTTGAATAAGTCCCGCCATATGGGATTGCAACTGATCTATGGGGCCGTATATTTTTTTAAGAAAAACATTATGGGCATAAATCTGAATCGTTAAACCTGCAATAAAAGAAATTAATCCTAAAATTAAAATTGCAAATTTATCTTGGGAATTGATATCTAAAAGTGTCGGAAAAAATTTAAAACCAATTTCATCTAAAACTAAATAATTCTTAAAAAGAAAGTAAGCCAAAGGAAGAGTGGTGACGAAGTAACATGACAAATACACGAAAACTATAAATTTCTTTGCAGGAAACTGCGAGCTACTGGAAGTCCAAAATTTTTTTTTAAGACCAAATTTCATACCATTTTATCGGTATAAAAATGACTTAGAGTTACAGACTTGGGTCTAGAATATCAAACTAGTAAAAGACCTTAAAGGCTTGCTCGGCGGGGATTTGGCGAATTTCGTTTTTCTTGATCGAGGCGATCCGAAGTTTACCAATCGAAACCCGACGAAGCTTTAGAACATCAATCCCAATTTTTTCAAACATACGTCGAATCTGTCGGTTTTTACCTTCCGTGATTGTTACGGAAACCCAGTGGTTTTCGGTGTCTTTCCCGGACTTTTTGACAGGTAATAAATGCTTAGCAGAAACCTTTCCACCGACGATTGTAACTCCTCGTTTAAGTTTTTCTACTTGGCCTTGGCTAAGCGGACTATTGATTTTTACTAAGTATGTTTTAGGAATATCATTTTTTGGGTGAGTGACCTTTTGAGCGTAGTCGCCGTCGTTAGTCATGATTAAAAGACCTTCACTGTCCCAATCTAATCGACCCACAGGAAATAATCTGTGCTTTTTGTACTCTGCAAAATAATCTGCAACCGTTGGTCGACCACTGGGATCAGACATTGATGTCAAAACTTGGGTCGGCTTATTAAAAATAAAATATACAAAATTAGATGTCGACCTGATAACTTTTCCAGAAACTTTAACCGTGTCGGTTGTGGGATCCACTTTCACGCCATGTTCAGAGACCTTATGACCATTGATAGTGACCATGCCTTCTTCAATCATTTCGTCAGCTTTTCTTCGCGAGCATAAACCACTGTCAGCAATATATTTATTAAGTCTTACAATCGACATTCTTTCACCTGCTATTTTTGATTCTGATCTTTTTTGTTTCATTCTTTTCGAGAAAGGAAGAAGATCAGAGCTTAGTTTTGAGGAATTTTTTGAATTCTCTTAAACATTTCTTCAGCGGTTATATAGCTTGAAATTGTCAATTCTGGAAGCAAATTTCCGTTCTTATCGAAAAACATAACGTGAGGGAGGCCAACAACATCATATTTTTGTAAAAGTTCGTTAGTGTCGTCGTTAGTGATCGTCACATCTATCGCTATAAAGATGTTTTTATCTAAGAACGACTTAATTTCAGGGTCTGAAAAAGTATTCAGTTCAAGCTCTTTACAGGCGGCACACCAATCAGCTTTAAAATCAACGATAACGATTTTATTTTCCTTTAAGGACTCATTGAGTAAGGCCGTGTAATTGACATTCTTCTTTGAACTTAAGGCTTTAAATGCCGGAACTAAAAAGTAAGCCCCTGCAAGTATAAGCATAATGCCAAGGGCATATTTGATCCCGTTTAACCAATTGCCAGATCTAGGTAATTTATCAATGAGGTTCGAAAAAAGGCTTAAAATAAGAAATATTTGTCCAAGGCCTAAGGCGTAAATGAAAAGTAAGAAAAACGAAAATGTTAAATTTTTAGTTTGGGCCGCATACGTTAATACCGCAACCAACACTGGTCCAACACATGGACTTGCAAAAATGCCCGTGACCATACCAAAACTAAAAATTCCTAAATTGGATTGAGTTGAAACTTTTGAAACTTTATTTTGTAGTTTAGAAAAAAACTGTATTTCAAAAAAACCAAACATGCTTAAAGCCATCGAGAAATATATAATTGAAATACCAATTAATACATAAACATTTGATAATAAGCTTCCGAAAAAAGTACCCGTTGTGGCAGCGACTAAACCCAAAATGGCATAAGTGAACGCAATCCCAAATACAAAAATCAAAGTCTTAAAAAAACTTTGGTGGCGACCTAAACTTGCATTATTTCTAATTAAGGTCAGTGTGATCGGAATCAGTGGAAAGATACAAGGTGTAAACGAAGTTAAAATTCCAGCTAAAAATACAAAAACAAAAATCCAAAAAACGGATGTGTTTTCGAAATCAATGCTAAAATTTAACAAGGATGAAGATTTGGTCTCCATATTATCAACAATCTGCTGATGATCAAATTCAATAAATTTGTGTAGGTAACAGAATTCTTCTGTGCACGCTCGGAATTTAAGTTTAAATTTTGAGTTGTAGTTAAAACCCATAGGCACATTAAAATTTAGGACCCCTTCGGATTTCATGCCCTTTTTGATTTCGCCATTAGAAAATTTATCTTTAAACTCAATGACTGGCGACGAAGTGATTGAAAAAGAGGAATTATTTAGCCCTTCAAGTTCAGAAATAATTTCTAAATCTTCAGTGTACAAAAAATGATCGTCAGCAATTTTAATGTTCAATTTAAAATTACGCTGGCCGTTTTCGGATCTTTCAGATTTTACATTCGTGATTTCAACCGGATTTTTTAATATTTTAAATTCATTAGAATTTTGATTTTCGTTAGCAAGTGTAGCGAAAGAAAAAATCAATATCTGAATAAAAGCGAATAGGATAGATGAAAGCTGACCGAATCTCATACTTAATAATACTCAGTTTTAAGCTATTTTGCTAGCGAAACTAGTGATCGACAAGCCATATGTTTGCACGTGATACGAAAGGTATTTCTTGGCTGAAATGAATCTTTCCGTAAGGCTTTATAGCCTTCGTTTTATTCTTGATCGCTACCAGTTTTAAGGTGCTTGGATTCAGCTTCTTGATTTTTGAAATTCTCTAATTGAATTACATTTGCATAAGCTTCATGCTTTTGAATCATCTCAATTTGAGATCTTAATTTTTCAGAATACCTTTTAAGTCTTTGAAAGTGCCTGTAGTCGCGCTTTAAAAGCTTAGCTTCAATCTCTAAATATTTAAATTCATCGTGGCTTCTTAATTTCAAATTGCGATTTTTACCTGATCTGACGTCGTTGATAAAACTTCTAAACGCAAAAACTGGTCCTACACTTCGGTGTGACAATCTTAATCCAAGTAAAAAAACCACAAGTAGAAAAGTTGTACTTACTATCGTAAAGACGATGACAAATGGAAACAAAGCTTGGTTTGAAATCATAACTGAATTTTTTAAAGACTCAGTGATAATAACTTTTAAAAACGTGTAACTGTAAACACCTAAAATTAAAGAAAACACAGCTGAATAACCCACAAAGGTTAAGCAGTATTTAAGTTGATATTTACGGTCGATCCAAAACTGATTTCGTTTATTGTCATCAGGCCAAATTAAGTGACCATCTTTAAAAATAGAATAACAAACTAGGACATATCCAACCCATTGTGTAGCATCTGCGATATTAAACGCAGGACTGAATTTACCAAAAGCTTTGATCACAATAAAATCCGTCACTGGTCCATGGGTGATGCGATCAATTACATTGCCCATGATGCCACCTAAAAGAATGGACATACCGGTACGTAAAACGATAAGCCTGTGTTGCAGTACACTCATTATGATTGCGAAAATAAATATTAGAAAAACTCCGCCGGTGGCCAAACTTACAATTCTTAAAAGTGGTGGAAGATCCGAAAAACTTCCCAGCATAGCACCGTGATTTTTATGTAAAAAACATCCAATAAACGGCGTTAGCCATCGACCGAAAATTCTAAGTTCAGTAAGTGCCCAAGCTTTTGAAATCTGGTCCGCAGCAATGATCGCAACAATAAGAGAAGTAATAAGTATCCAGTCTTTCTTTTTCACACCTTATAAACGGCATTTTGGGGATTAAAATTAATGCGCTGATTGTCTTGTTATCGACTAAACTAGGCTTTGGGCTAACTCCTTAAAGGCTAGCTTTTATCAGACCCGAATAGTCTCCATTTAGCGAAGGCACATAGTTTTTAATTCGCTTATCTTTCACCGTGATGGTGTCTTCATACCAAAGAGGGATTATTGCTAAGTCATCGTAAATAATCTTCTGAGCTTGATAGTAGATTTCTTTACGCTTTTCAGGATCTAGTTCTTTAGCTCCTAAATTTACTAGTTTATCTAAGTTCGAATTAGAATAGTAACCACGGTTTCTGCCATCAGGTGGAAGTTCTTTACTCGCAAAAGCTATGCGATAGATATCCGGATCATAGGCGCCGACCCAGGTCATAGTGGCAAGATCGTATTCACCTTGTTTAATATCTTTGTAGTACGTGCCCCATTCGTAGCTTTCGTGATTTATCCTAAGACCAATTTTTCGAAGTTGGGTGGCAATCAGCTTTGCATTTTCAACGGCTTCCCTGGTGTTCGAAGTTTTTAGACTTAAAACAATTTTGGATAAGTCAGAGTTTAAAACTTTTTGACGTAAATTTTCTTGTGTGACTACTTTTGAATCTTTGTTGGATTTTAAAAATTCAGGCCAAAAATAAGGATTTGATGGCGTCAAAATTGACGTTGCCGGTTCAGCTAATCCTTCTAATTTATATTTAATAATTTCTTTTCTGTCGATACCTTCGAACAATATTTTTCTATGATCAAGTTTTTGTAATTCTTTATTTTTAAGATTGATTAGCAAGTAAGCCATGCTTAAACCGGGACGTTTAATCACTTCTAACTGTTCTAAAGTTTCTAAGGACTTTATCTTGTTTTTGGGTAAACTAGATACGGCAAGATCTAAGTCCCCGCGATACATTTTTAAAAACCGAGTGAAGTCATCCTTGATCACTTTAAATTGAACGTTTTTAATTTTCGGGACTGCTTCAAAATGTGGATTTGGTTCTAAATTTATTTCAATTTCTTTCAGCTTTGAAATTTTAAAAGCACCTGATCCAATCAGAAGATTTTTAAAATTATCATTTTGCTCAAGAATTAATTTTTTTGGTAAA
The DNA here is from genome assembly GCA_031412575.1 of Bdellovibrionales bacterium. Classification (GTDB taxonomy): domain Bacteria; phylum Bdellovibrionota; class Bdellovibrionia; order Bdellovibrionales; family UBA1609; genus JAMLIO01. Next base: position 38,559 of record JANODG010000003.1, on the reverse strand, counting down.
ATCTTAATCACAGGCAAGTCAGAATTTAATACTTTTTCTGAATAATCACTAAATGATAAGATTAAATTTCGATCTTTACAAAATGTCTTAGTGATATTGCTAAAGGCTGATTTAAAAGGGGAGTCATCGGATTTAAACTGTTCAATCGAGAAAATAATGTCGTCACAGGTGACTGCTTCACCAGTGCTAAATTTTAAATTCTTTTTCAAGTTAAATGTCAAAGAGTACGAATTAAATTCTGATTCTAGCTTCCAACTTTCTGCGGCGTCCCCAACCACACTCATGTCAGGTCCGATTTTAATCAAGGATTGAAAGATCAGGGAACCAATTTTCATACCTTCCGAATCCAAAGCAAATCTAGGATCAAGTGTCGCAGGAATAGCGCTAATGCCTACTACTACAGTCGTTGGATTTTTTTTAACTTTAGAATTGCAGCCAGCTATAAATAATAGATTAAGAAAAATCAAAGTTGTCTTTAAAAAATACTTTTTGTTCATTCTTAAAATCTAGCAGCTTCTTACTAATACGCAAACCTTAATCGAAAAGTTGATTGGTGTTTCCGCTCGTATTAGCGTGGCTGTAAGTGATCCCGTATTTACCTAAAACTGAAGCCCAAAAATTAGGAAGTGGAGTCATTGCTGACAAATTATAACCGGTCTGCTCGGGACGAAGTGTCGTTAACCTATGATGCTGACCTGTTTTAAATCCGCCGCCTCTGCCGGCGACTAAAAATGGCATGTCCGCTGGAGCACTGGTGTGATTCCCATCTTTAAATCCGTAACCATAGGTTGCAATCGAATTATTAAACAGACCACGGGTTTTTAATCCTTGTACAAAATAACGGTATTGTCTTAAATAGTAATTATTTAATGTGACAAGCTTTAAATAATTGATCATATCGGCGCCATCACTGCCGTAATGGGCCATACCAATGTGCTGACTTGTGGCCATGTCGGTGATTCGAGTAGTACGACCAACTTCCGAATGAAGATCTTCAGTGGCTACAATTTGATTATAAAAATTGTTAATGTCGGCAGCTTCCGATTGCATTTGTAAAATACCAACTTTTCTAATTCCACATTCCATGGAAGCCAGCATTATATCCATATAAGCTCTAACTATGGCATTGTAGTCTTGTCCTCGATTTGCGGCCGCATCTAAAGTCGCCGCTGGAGCAGTTGGTCTTGTGCATACAGGGCCTGTGCCTGTGGTCTCTAAAGTTCTTTGCAATTCCTCGTAATTAGTTAACCAACGATCTAAAATAATTCGGTCTTCAGCAGAAGCTAAAGCTCGTTTGGCTTGAATGTCTGGAAGTAAAAAGTCCAATGCACTTTTACGCTTTTTTAAGGCGGCGGTAATTTGTGGGTCTGTTGGTAATCCAAAAGTGTCCGTGAACATTTGTCCTGGATTTGTATAACTGTAAGCTGGTTTATTATTTAAATAAGATAAGTTATGGCCCCATTCACGGTTAGCGCCAGTGCCCATATCTGCTCCACCGACATTTCGCATTTTCGCACTTAAAATAAATTTTTGGATAGAGGAGGCATCAGTTCTGCCAGAAAGATGTTTACCAATGATTTGATCTATACTGTCATTTACAGAATAAAGATCAGTACACCAATTGTTTTGAAAGCTGTTGCCCGTTAAATATCTTGCGATGGCATCAGCGTGATGACCCGCACAGGTTGTACCTGCCGAATTTTGAAGACCACTGACAATCGAAAAGTCACTTTGCATGCCATTTAATTTATTCAACATTGTTGGCAGAACTGTTGGTAAAGCACCAACCGCGGGATACCATCTAGACATGGTTCGATCCCATCTTAAAGTTCCATTAGGGTTGATTGAGTGAGGGTATGTGCCATCTGGTAAATACATCACAAATAAATTCATGGCATTGGGAACCATTTGTGATCTTAAATCTTTAGGAATTAAGCTCACCATTGTGGGCAGCATTAATTTTAAAGTCATCCCATAGAAACTACCTTCAAGAAATTGGCGACGATTAAAAGACTTATTGTTATTTTTTTTGCTCATAAATTACCTGCCATTTTCTTTAAACGAAGGACTGTTAATGATTTTTTTTAAAGCGGCTTCAAAAGACCCACCCTTAGAAATTACATTTAGACCCACATCTTCCGAAAGACAGTGGTCTTTAGAATTCATATTGCGGCCTAAAGCATAACTTACAATTTTTCGTGACATGCAAATGCTGGTTTCGGGATTTTCGGCCACTAATTTTTTAAGTTCTCCTGGGCCATTGAATCTTTCCCCATCTAAAATTCCATCAGCTTCTACGGCAATGCCGCGACCAGCCCACTTTCCTAAATTATAACTTGTGATCCACTTTCCGCTCGCATCGTAATTCTCTAAACCAAAACCCAAGGGGTCCATGCGTGCGTGACAGGCTTTACAGCTAACTTGACTGGCGTGAAGTTCTGCAAGTTCTCTAGGGCTACTTGCTAAACTTGCATCAGGCAGTGCTGTTACGCCCGGTGGTGGTGGTGGAACAGAATCGCAAAGTACGTTATTTAAAATCCATGAACCTCTACTAACGGGATGAGTTTCTAAAGTCCCGCCTGAAGTGTTAATTAAAAAACTTGCATGAGTGATTAAGCCGCCACGGTTAGATCCGTTGCTAGAGTTTGAAATGGGAACTCTATTTATTGTGGTTCCAGTCACACCCGAAATTCCGTAATGAGTTGCAAGACTTGCATTTAAAAATGAATAATCGGCGTCCCATAAATCCAAGGCACGGGAACTTTGCGTGATGACGTAATTTAAAAATTCTTCAGTTTCACGTTTCGAACTTTGCAACACCGCTGCAGAAACGGCAAATTCTGTTGGAACAGAACTGGTTTCAACTTTTGAATAATCCAACCACTGGTCAGCAAAAACAGAAGATAAACGTCTGGCTTTTGGACTCGCTAGAAGTCGTTTGATTTGCGATTCTAAATTTGCAGATATGCTTAGGTCCGTTGTTAATAAAACATCATCCGGTGCCGACGCCCAAAGAAGGTAAGACAATCTTGTTGCAAGCTCATAATTGTTCAATATAACTTTTCTGCCAGAAGATTGATTTACGGGGGCAGAGTACGCACCATAAGACTTATATAAGTAGTTTGGTGAAGCTAGCATTGTCGCTAAGACCACTTCTGCGGGCTCTGAAAAATTGGTGTAAGCAGAAAAAATTGTTTTAAATGCAGTCATTTCTGAAGGTTCAACTAAAGGTCTTCTGAAAACTTTAAGACTCAATTTTCTTAAAAAATCCTCGTAGCAGGCGTCAGATCGTGTATTGCAACTTAAACCTAAAACCGAACTTGGATTTTGAGTCATGATTCTAGATGCCGTTGTTATAGCAAGTTCAAAATAAGCGTTAGTCACATTTTCAGAAAGATTAGTATCTCTGTTCATGCGTGAGTACTCATTCGTAAAGCCACTTCCTCCGGCTTGATCAGCTGTAGGAAAATTCGATGCTAATAAGTCGACGTTGAAAAGATCTTTGATGGTGTAAATATATTCTTGGTTGGTTAAACGGTGGAGCTGCATCTTGGCCTGCGGAGCACCAGACTCACACTGTGATACGAAGTTTGAATTTCCGCTAAAGAACTCATTGCTTGCATTAAAACCGCTGTCGCAATTATTATACAAAAGAATCGTCAATGTGATTAGAGTTAAACTAAACATCGACTTTAGAGTTTTCTTTTTAATAAAAAACAAGTTTTTCATATATAAATCTATCGGCTATTGCTGAGGAAATAAAAACCGCAAGGGTCATTAAAGTGGATTCGTCTCAAAAACAGACACTAATTTATTCACAAAGTTTTTTAGAACACAACATTCTGGATAGTATTATAAAGAAGAAATAAACTGCAATCTTGCAATTGGTTCATCCTGAGATAGACTAAACGGGTATGAAAAATAAAATCCTCTCACTTGTTATTTTATCCTTCGTAAGTGTTCATGATGTTCATGCTGATTTTCAGCCCATTTTTAATAAGCTATTACAGCAGCACGGCATTTCTAAAGATCAAGTTTCCATTTCACTTTTAAAACTAGAAAAAGAAGAAACTTGGTCCCCTTTTCTAGCGGTAAATCCAGACCAACAAAGAACTCCAGCTTCGTTGACAAAGATTCTTACAGCCGTCGCGGCACTGGAAACAATTCCGGCCAATCATCAATTCGTAACAGAACTTAAATCTGTAGCTAAACCCGAATCAGGAGTTTTAAACGGTCCACTCTATTTAGTAGGTTCTGGTGATCCTACGTTTGTGACTGAAAAACTTTGGCTTCTTATTCACGATTTCAATCGTCTTGGCGTTAAAAAAATAAATGGTGATCTTATTTATGACACTTCAATTTTTGACGATGTTAAATTCAGTAAAAGCAGATCAACCCAAAATCATCGGGCTTACAGTTCACCAACATCGGGTCTGACTTTTAATTGGAATTCTCTTTGGGTAAGAATTTTTCCAAATAAAATTGGACAAAGTGCTCGGGTTTATCTTGACCCCCCAGATGAAACTATCGTTATCAGAAATAATGCAAAGACATCATCGAAGTCTACAAATTTACTCGTCGACAGAATTACAACAAATGATGTTGATCAAATTGTGGTAGGTGGACAGATCAGGCCTGGAGACGAATTTTCTGTTTATAGAAGTCACACCTTACCTGCCAGAAGAGCTGCGATTCAAGCGTTAAACTTTCTAAAAAAAGAAGGTGTTGAACTCACAGGTCAAATTAAAACTGGAAAAGCACCTGCTCAAGCTGTTCAATTGGCAAAAACAGAAAGTGTCGTGATTGATGAAGTGATAAAAATGATGATGAAATTTTCAAATAATTTAATTTCTGAAATGCTAATTAAATTTATTGATCATAAAAAAAACAATAGACCTGGGACGCTAGAAGGTGGAGTTAAAAATCTGACTGAAGTTTTAAGTAAGTATTCAAAAAAACCATTTATAGTTGTTAATCCGTCTGGCTTATCCACTGAAAATAAAATGTCGACGAGCTTTTTAACAGAACTATTAATTAGCATGAAAAATCATCCCAAACATGATGCCGAGTTTGTTGCTTCATTTCCTCGAGCTGGCATCGACGGAACTATAAAGAAACGGATGACCAAAGCTACAGGTAAAATCCGCGCTAAAACAGGCTTACTCAATGGAGTTGTAGGTCTTTCAGGTTTCATACACTCAGATAAAGGTAACACTTATGCATTCACATTTATTTATAATGGAACAACTTCGAAGCAAGGTAGGGCTACAGATTTATTCGATCTTTTAGCCGAGCGTATAGCATTACAATACTGATTAAGTTGCTCTACTTAGAAATGTTTTACTTAAAGACATCAAGGATTGAATACAGAATAAGAAAGTTAAAATAATTGCCAATGCCAAAATGAAAACAAGAAAACTATTAAGTTCAGGATTTAATTTTCTAATGTAAGCAAAACTAAATAAAGTGAATATGGGCGCAAATAGTGTGTATACAACCCCTAGGCTTAACATCTCACCGCCCGTCATTGGTTTTAATCCAATCATTGAATGAATAAAATCAATCGATGTTGCAACAATTGCCCCAGGTGCACCCATGATCAACAAACCTATGAACGAAAATAAAAAACAAATCCCTATGGCAATGTAATAAGTTTTCACAAAATTCCAGCCAGTAACAAGATAGCTGCTCCAGGTTTGATCCGTAAGCTTGACTAGAAACGAAGTTGCAACTGCTATGACAATTCCGAAAATGATTAAACAGAGTAATTGAAAGTAAGGACGGTTTTCTGAAATAAAAATCAATCGTATATAATTGATCAAATTGATGACAACAACTAATTCAACCAGTACGAACGCACCAAAAACAATTTTACTTCCCAAAATAACTCCAATATTCAAATAATGTTAAGGTCAATGTATACGATATTGTTTTACAGGCCTAAAATTAATTAAATACTATTGATGATTGAAAAGCATCGGTTTTTAAAAGCGCAAATTAAAAATTGGACCAATCTTGAGATGGTATTTTGTGGTTGGCGTCCTAGTTCATTCTATTGTTAACTAGTTTTGCGATGTATGGAAGTTGTCTGAATTGTTCGGCGTAATCGAGTCCATAACCAACAACAAATTCGTCAGGAATAACAAACCCACTATGATCAACCTTAAAATCATTCTTTCGGGCTGAAGGTTTATCAAGTAAGGTGATTGTAGTGATACTTTCAGGCCTACGAGCTTTTAAAGCTTCAACTAAAAAATCCATTGTTAATCCAGTATCGACTATATCTTCAATTAAAATGATATTTTGGCCACTGACTGAACTCGCAAGATCAAGTGTGAGTTTAACTTCGCCACTAGATCTTTCTGAATTTCCGTAGCTTGAACATCCTAAAAAATCACATTTTAAATCGGTCTTAACTTCGCGAATAAGATCCGCGAAAAAAATGAAAGACCCTTTAAGCACACAAAGAGCTAGTGCAGGTTCTTTGTAGTTCTTCACCTGATTGTCGATGACTGAAGCCAATTGTTTAACTTTGGCCTTGATATCGATTTCGTTAATGAAAGGTGTAAGTTCAAAGTTTGCTGATTTCATTGGAATTTTATCCTTTAATCAAAAGTTAAAAATATCTTCGCGACTATCACGAGGCACTATATAACTACTGGCTTTAAAATTAAATCTTTTTTATCTTTTTGGAAAGGATCAAAGTGTGTGCGGCATCGGGCTTGATACACCTCACCAGCTCCGACCAAAACAGTTTTATTCGAAGAGACTAATCTTTGTGTTCGAGTAGCGTCACTGCCGCAGACCGAGCAAACGGCATAAAGTTTATGAATATAATCAGCATTAGCTAGTATCAAGGGCATTGGATGAAAGGGGCGACCTTGCCAGTCAGTATCTAAACCTGAAGCTACAACATCAATTCCATTTTCAGTCAGTTCATTCATCACAGAAATAACGTCTTCTGAAAAAAACTGAGCTTCATCGATACCTACAACATTCACAGACTTTTTTAATTGAACCAGAATTTCTTTAGGATCATCAATGCTGATGGCGGGAAGTTTTTGTTGGTTATGTGAAACTACAAGGTCACTAAATCCATAGCGTGTGTCTAGGGTGGGTTTAAAAATTTGATAGCTATGTTTTTGAAGCAGATGCCGCTTTATACGCTTGATAAGCTCTTCCGTTTTTCCACTGAACATACACCCCGTAATCACGGTAATAGATCCAAAAGGGGCTTTGTATAAGGGTCCTGACGATGTCGACATGTAGAAACTGTAACAAGCTAGCCTTTGGATGGGTACACTTAGGTCTGTTTTTTTTAAGAAAAGCATAGATCTTAAAAGTTTTGTATGTTGATGCTTAATTTTACGGTCTTGTTGTCCGAAGTGGAAATAAGTGGTTAAAAGTGGTTGAAATTAAAATTTATAGGCAATAAAGAGGGATTTGTGGTTTTTCAAGGACGTCATCATCTGAAAATGGACCAAAAAGGAAGAATTCGACTTCCTTCGGTCTTCATTCAAGGCGGGCTTGGGGCTGAATTTGTCATAACTAACTCGCTTTATAAAGGTGAAAAGTGCTTAGATCTATATAGTTTAAAAGAATGGAAAGCTTTGGAATCAAAGACGTCTAAGCTTCCTGTTTTTGACACGCATGTTCAAGCGTTCCAAAGATTCTACATTTCAAGTGCACAAAATTTAGAAAAAGATGGTCAGGACCGTATTCTAATCCCGACCTTGCTTCGTGAATTCGCGGGACTTGAAACACAAATTGTGGCCATTGGTATGGGACATAAAATTGAACTATGGAATGAGAGCGCGTGGCAAAAAATCTTTTCCGACATTGCAGTCAACTACGATGATATTTTAAAAACCGTCAGTCAGTTTCAACAAAAAGGGGATAAGTGATGAGTTACTTACATATCCCAGTTTTATTAGAAGAGTGTTTAGAACAAGCTCAAGGTTTAAAGGCAGAACCACAAACTTATTTAGATCTGACCTTAGGCCGAGGCGGTCATGCGATGGCCTTCATGAATAAATATAAAAATTTATTTTGTTTCGGCGTTGATCAAGACATTCAAGCGATCAAAGACACTCAAAGTAAATTTTATGATCTGGGTCTATCCGAACGAAGTCAGTTTATTCACTCAAGTTTTCACGATTGGAAATCTTTTGCAGATAAAAATCATGTTAAACAAAAATTTGATTTGATCATGATGGATCTAGGCGTGAGTTCACCCCAGCTAGATGATCAAGACCGTGGATTTAGTTTTTATAAAGATGGTCCATTAGACATGCGAATGAATCAGTCACAAGTGTTGTCGGCAGAAAATATCATCAACGAATATGACGAAGATCAGTTAAATGAAATTTTTAAAGAATTAGGCGAAGTCTATAATCCTTACCGCGTGACGAAAGAAATTATATCACAACGCGGGATTCAACCCTTCAAAACTACATTGCAGTTATCAAACTTAATTGAAGTCAAAGAGGGTTGGAGAATAAAAGGTTCACATCCTGCCACCAGATATTTTTTAGCCTTAAGAATGGCTGTGAATAATGAAATCCAAGGCTTAAAAAAATCACTACCAGAAATTATGGAATTTTTAAATGAAGATGGTCGTTTGCTCGTGATAACTTTTCACTCGCTGGAGGACCGAATTGTGAAATATATTTTTAAGAACTCACAAATCGGATTTCCGGTCACAAAAAAAGTCATAAAGCCTCAAAGATCAGAAGTCGAAAGTAATATCCGATCACGAAGCGCCCAACTTCGAGTTTTTGAAAAAGGAGTCAAAAATGAAAAACGAAATAAATACAAATGAAGAAAAGTTCCAGCGAGTGCGCGGGCGCGCGAAGCCGCCCGAAATGCGCACGAGTGAACTAGACAGCGATCAAAGTAAAATGCGCACGAGTGAACTAGACAGTGATCACAATAAACTCGGCATCAAATTCTTCCTCTCTTTATTTATTTTTTTAATTTCCATGATGTCCGTTTTATTTACTCGAATGGAGTTAAAGCGGAAGTCTTATGAGATCTACAAATTATCGTCTGAATTTAAAATTCATGATGACGAATTTAGGACGCTTTATACCGATTATTCTAAGAAAGTTTCAGATCGCGAAATTTCGGGTCTAGCTTTGAACAGATATTCTATTAAAGGATATCAGGTCGGTAAAGTGATTAACATTGGCTCTACATCTTTTATGGTCAAACAATAAGGTGTACGATTATGAGTATGAGGATCAAGCATTTCATACATCTTTTTTTTCTACTCAAGCTTGTGATATTTTGCATGATCCTAGGCCAAGGGGCAAATATACAAATTTTGCCTCACAAAAGATTAGACGAATACAAAAAGATCCAGTTTTTTAAAACCGTTAAAGTTCAAGCACGCAGAGGTCGCATCTACGATCGAAAGAACAAAGAACTCGCCATTAACGAACCCACGTATTCTGTTTTTGCAGATCCGCAGAACATCAAAAACCCAAGGCTTGCGGCAAGTCGAATTGCAAGACTATTAAAAGCGCATCCGAAAACATTAGAATATAAGATGCGAAGAAAATCTAGATTCGTTTGGTTAAAGCGGAAGATCTCTCCGCAATTAAAAAAAGAAATAGAAAACGCAAACTTCAGCGGAATTCATTTTGTCAGTGAACCTAATCGTCAGTATCCAGGCCGCGATATTTTATCTTCAGTAATTGGGTTTGTCGGCACCGATGGGCGAGGCTTAGAGGGTCTAGAGTATCAGTACAATAATTTCCTAGCCGGAAAAGACATGGAACTTATTGTTTCCAGAGACGCTAAAGGTCGTCCACTGTTTATGGACCCCGAACAATATAATAAGCCTCCAGAGGGTCAGGATTTATTTTTAACTATAGATTCTGAATACCAACGTTTTTTGGAAATTCAATTAAAGCGCGCCATGGAAGATCATGAAGCGAAGTCTGCCTATGGGTTGATTTTAGACGTTGAAACTGGGGCTGTGCGGGCTTCGGCACAGTGGCCGACCTATGATTTAAATCGAGCTATTTATGATAAAGGTATTTTTAAAAAGAATTTAGTTTTTACAGAAGCTCAAGAGCAAGGAAGCACGATAAAGACTTTTGCTGTTGGCGCCGCTTTAGAAAATAAAGTTTTTAGACCAGGAAGTGAATTTGCGTGCCTTGATGGTAAAATTAAATTAGGTCGAAGAGTTATTTCCGATGCAAAAAAAATTAAGTGCCAGACGATGACGTTAACCGAAGGATTAAAAGTTTCATCGAACGTCGTTTTAACTCAAATGGCTTTGAACGTGGGCGAGCAAAAAACTCGTGCGTTTTATAACCAACTTGGATTTGGGGAAAAAACCAAAGTAGATTTTCCGGGGGAATCCAAAGGAATATATCGTAAGCAAAGATGGCCAAGCCACATGTTGGCTTCAGCATCTTTTGGACATGGCTTTACGGCGACACCCATTCAAGTAGCGTCAGCTTATCTTGCGATTGCCAGTGATGGCATGTGGAAACAGCCTTACTTGGTGGAAAGTGTAGTTGCCGCTTCAGGAATGGATTTAGAAGTTGAAAAAGTTCAACGGCGAGTGATGACTAAAGAAACTGCGCAAACTTTAAAAGCCATGTTGACCGAAGTGACTCAAGACGGGGGCACAGGATTTAATGCGTCAGTCGAGGGCTACTTAGTTGCCGGAAAAACTGGAACTGCAAATAAAGTGAATTTAGAAAAAGGTGGATATCACCAAGATAAATATTTAAGTTCTTTTGTAGGAATGATTCCCGCAGAAAAACCAAAATTTATTATTTATATAGGAATTGATGAGCCCGAAAAAAATTACTATGGATCAGAGGCAGCAGCGCCTGTGTTTTCAAAGGTCGCCCAATTTTTAATGAACAAAGAAAACATAATTCCGACGAACATTATGCCGTCTGAATTATTAGACTGTAAAAACAAAGACTGTAAATATACGCCTCTCGCAAAATCAACAACAGACTCTTTACATGGATTAACAGTCCGTGAAGTTTTACGAATTCTTAAAAACAAACCTGTCGAAGTCAAATTTCACGGCCAAGGCTTAGTCTCAAAAGTCATCTTCCAAGAGGGCGAAAACCTTCACTCCAAATCCAAAGTTCTAGTGCAGCTGGAATAGCCCCACGCAGTGGGAAAAGTTCCGCCTTGCGCAGCAAGAAAAGTTCCAGCGCGCCCTCCGCAGGAGGAAAAGCACCAGCGAGTGTGCTTGGGCGTGCGAACGGAAGTCCCAGCGAAGCGGACTGAACGGTAGCCGCCCAAAGTGCACACGAGTGTGCTAGACAGCAAAGCGCACGAGTGAACTAGACAGTGTCCCCACCCACTAATCCTTTTCCCTAAACTCCTTCAAATGATAAATCTGATTATAATCAAAAACAAATTGTCGATCTTCAACCACATAATCAATCGAACTCATATTCTTAAAAGCTACAAATTGCACTTCTTGAAGATCTTCAGATTCAAACTGCTTTTCTATTCCCCCACGTTCTCCAATTTCAAGGAATTGAAAGCCCCCTACACTTTTTTGAATTAAAAATTCATTACTGTAATATGAAACCTTAAACTCAGGCTCAGGAAAGTATTTGTTAAACACTTCAAGGCAAATCTTTTGGTCAGGAAGATTGATTTTAGGCATTAACCGAAATGGCTCTTGATTCAGAAAAAGTCTTTGGAGTAAAGCAGTGCAAGCTTGCATGTCTAAGCTTGGATTAGATTCTTCCAAAAATTTGTATCGGTAAATGTCAGCAAGATTTCGTTCAATAAAATGAAACAGTTGATCAATAATTGATTTGTAATTGTCTTTTTTGAGACGAGTAGACCAAGTTGCCCGGCGTTGCTGAACTTGAACAACTCTTGGTTGATAATCATTTAATTTGCTTAGTCTTAATCCATCCGATAAATCTTTCCAGGGAATAAATAAAGTTTCCATAGGTACGGCCTGAATAATTTCTTCAGCGGATGGTCTAATAAATTCAACTTGTTTTTGGTCGTAAGAGTTTTTTAATCTAGTGCTAAAATAAAAATCGATTTGATTTTTATCTAAGTCGATAATTGAGTTGAAATCGAAATTATTCATATAAGAACACCCTTTGATAATCTTATATGAAAATAAGGACGCTAGACATCACGCTCCAAGTCCTAACGTATTAAATAACTTAACATGCGCCCAGCGCGCACATCTGCGAAGCTGTCGATCATGTTCATTGGAACACCCGAAAGTGAAGCCACCGTTTTATAAATGTCAGCAGCAGGAACTCTCATGTCACGACCTGTATTTCCTTGAGCTATAGGTTGGCCAGAATCGTTAGGTCTAAAGTAAGTGACAGTGCCATTCGTTGAAAGACTAACATCTCCGTAATAGCCACCTCTGATTTTTCCACCGGCAAGAACAATTGCGTTTTTAGTATTTTCACCAGTCGAATTCGAAACCGGAGAACGACTTCCATCTAAAGTGTACATTGCAATAATTGTGTTTTCCCAAAGTCCACTGTCTTTTAAATTTTGAATCATTCGCGCTAAAGTTCTTCCGCTTTGCTCAGCTTGCGTGTTCATCAAAAGCGGCGTTCTATTAGAATGTACATCTGTCATGTCAAAGTCGATAGCAACTGTTCTTACGGTTCCGGATCTGAAGAGTTTAAAAGCGTGGGCAAAGATTTCCCCAGCACCCCATGCACCTTGGGCTGGAGTGCAGTTTGAGGCTTCATCACCGGCGCAATTAAGCTGTGGTCCAATATTATTTTGCCACGCGGCCAACTCCGCAGCCGTTAAATCCACCTGAATCACTTCAGGTTGGGCATTTAGTAACCTCGCAAATTCATCAACACTTAAATTTTGTTTATTTCTTTGATTGGTGTCAGCCAAAGATCTTTGCATAAAACGCTGATCTAATTTCTTAAGCATACTTGTAATGACATTACCGTGGCGCTTTATTACAGGCGGCCTAGTTGGAACACCACCTACGTTTTGAAAGGCACTTAAAAAAGTGCTTTTACTAAAATACCTTGTCAATTGAGCATTCGCTAAATTTGCTTCGAAATGATAGTACGTGTGTACGTCTGGTCTGATTGAACTTCGAAGTAAAGTTCCATTTCGCAAGTTGGGATTTTGCATTTTTGAATAGTAGTTGTGTAAAATTGCAGGAGTTGGAGTCGAACTGTATAAAACTTCATTCCCCGCAGCTCTTCCTCCGGGTCTTCGATCTACAGTGGCCATATCAATTTTCCCACCACCAGAAGTTTGTGTGCGCCCCGGTGAACGTAATGGGTTACCAGCCTCATGCCCGTGCACTGATGAGTTTCCTGGTAAAACACACTCGCCAGTTTCAATGACGGCAATGTGATCTAAGTGAGGCCTAAGTTCTGAAGCCCTAGGAGATAAGTAAAAATTATTTCTTTCAGCAGTTGGCATTTCGAAAATTGATGTTTGATTACGAATATTTTCATAATTACGAGCTAAACTTGGAGCTACAAAAACAGAACCGAAATCCCACTGGTCACGAAAATTAACCTCTAAAAAATTCATCGGACTGTTCACTTGTGCTGAAGCAGAAGATCCCAAAAGCATATCGAGCAAAGTTACTTTAATTGCGTTTGAAAACAAAGGCGAAGTCGCAAGTGTGGCGCTTAATTTTTTTAAGAATTCCCGACGCTCCAAAGGAGGCATATTTTCTAAATCAGGTAATTTCATGGTAAAGCTCCTGTTTTTTTGAAAGACTCAAAAACGCTTTTGTTAGTTACAATGGCTTGGATTAAATGGGAAAAACTTGGATTTTGATTTAAAACTTTAGCCTCTTCAGCAATTGTTCTAAATAGATCGGGTTTAATGCTAGCCATATTTTGATCGCTTAATTTTAAATAATGACGCATTAAATGTTTTACAGCACAGGGTAAAAACAAAGTGCTATTCGCAATGACTCTCGAGGCTTCTTGTAAATTTGCGGCTCTTTGACCTAGGATTTGGCTACTTTCGTCTCTTGCTCTTACTGGATCATTCAAGTGTGAAACCAAAAGATTATTCTGAGAATAGCCATCGGTGGCTCCGGGACTTTGTAAACCTGTAGCACCTGCTCTATAGGTTCCATCCAAATCAAATTTAACAAAAAACTGAGTGTGCTGTCCAAACTGAGAGTGGCAGCTGTAACAATTATTTCCATTTCCAAAAGTGATTGCTCCTGACATTGTCGCAAATTCAGGAACCATATCTTGTGCGCGAAGTCTGGGTTCAAGAGTTTCGGGTAAGGGATAGGTAGTGCATAAAAATTCACTCATCATTCGCCCAGCGCGACCAATGTTATAAGCCCCTTGAGCTTTTCTTAAAAACGCTCGTGTTGTTAAGACACCTGCATTAAACGGGGCCCCTGTATCGCAGGCTGTAGTATCGCCTTGAGCATTTACGCATGAAGATGCTGTGATTAAATCGGTGTATGGTCGCTTTCTTCGCGCGATGTCCAATCCCAGATACCCAGGAATATCAAAATTAATTCCGTTTGAAGATCCGTTAGTTGCTAGTAAAAGTTCAACAAATTGTTTTGCGCTTTGATGAAATCTTGAATCGTTGGACCAGCCATCAATGATTTGCGCAAAAGCTCTTTCACCTTGCGATCTAATTAAAGAAGATTCTTGCGAAGTTAAAGGACGATTAATCAATTTAGAGCTTAAATAAGACATGTAGCTTAAAGCTTGCTGAGGAGTCGTTGTTTGCGCTAAAGCTTGATTAAGGTTCAAGTGACAGCACAAAGTAAAAGAGAAAATAATAATGAGCTTGATCATTTTGTTATGAACTCCATGGATGTTAAAAGAGTTAAACATAAAATTTGAATTCTCTCTTGATCATTAATATTATTAATCGTGTTGATCTCATTAAAAATAGACATGTCCTGGCTGTCAGGCATCCTTCCATAAGCGCGTTCCATCAAAACTTCAGCGGCTGTTATCCAAGCGAATTGATTTAAAAAATTTGGAGAAGAACAAAATGACTGTAAGTTTTCGGACCAGTTCAGCATTTCGGTCGCGCCCCAAGAGTAATTTGGAATCACGTTGGTAGAAAAATTATAATCACCTAATAAAAATCGGTTACTTATCAAAGCGTTTAAGCTGGTTCCAGGGTTGGATCCAATAACGTAGTTCAGCTTATTTAAACGATTTGGGAAAATTAAAGGGTCAAATGAGACGTTGAAATTAAAACTTAAATCTATTTGTTCTTGGATGGGCCCTTGTCCTGCTAAAGCTAAAATCCAGTTTCTTAAATCAATTTTATCAGCTTCTGTTAAGGGTCCAGACGGAGGCATACTGTTATCATTAATCGAACGCATAAGTGGGGAATTTATATTTCCTGGAATGATTAAACCAGTGGATAATAAATGAGTGGCGTTTGCTATATTAGAAATCCCGCCTAAACTTTGATTGATATGGCAAGTTTGGCAGTTGGTTCTTAAAATACCTAAGGCTTTGGTTTGTACTTCGCTATTTGAGGGAAGAGGAACGCTTAAAGCTAAATCTCCACTTTGAAAACCTGGCATACAGTTTTGAAAACTAAAAAGTAAAAAGGATATCCCAAGAGGTACCATTAAAAGCTTCATCAGTTTTAATTGCTGGACTCTAAACATAAAACTTCCAAATTACTGCAAGCAAATTAACTTATCTGCGTTATGTAAATTGATCGGTGCAAAAAACTGTCACCTAAAGAATACCGTAAATTTCTGATTCAATTTGATACATAAAGGTATCAAAAAATCAAAAAGCGGCCAAAGTGTTACGAACAAATAAATTTTAATTGGATATTTTAAAAAGTTGGGATTTAGTCTTAGAATGAGACAGTTCGAATAATCAAAGTGAAATGGCAAAAGCAACTAGCTTTTTTTTGTATTTTTCGATTAATTTTTCAAACAAGATTTTAAGATTTGCTCAGCGATTTGACCGGAGTGGGCTTCGCCTACAACAATAGCTACATTTCCCTGAAGTGCAGCGGCGTTATTTGCCATTGCAATACTTCGATCAAAAGAAGTTTGGATAAATTCTTGGTATTGTTTAAGAGAAAATAGAATATCTTCAGCGGCGTCCGGAGCATCTTTGAGTGCTAATTTGTAAACAGTTTCGATTTTAGAATCTTGAATGATCGTATTGGAGACGATATCGTTCTGAATATTTGATAGAAGGTCTAAAATTTCCGGCGATAGCTTTGCAAAATCTATGGAGGGCATTTCCTGACTCATAATATCAGAAGCTTTTTGTTTAAGTGCAGCATCCTCTAAACCAATCAATTGAACTTTGGGATTTTGTTGCAAAAAGACCATACGTGGACCAGGTAGAATAAGTCGAACACGACTTACAAGCTCGGATAAGGGACAAAATTTCAATCTGATATCAAAGATCGAATCATAGGTTTTTAAAGCCTGCGCTTGTAATCTCGAATCCTCAGGATCTTGTTCGTCACCGATAAAATCAATCCCGTATAATGAATTGAATTGATCTAAGGTTTTTAAAACTCGTGCACCTTCTGCATAATTTGAAGAGTAAATCTTTAGAGCATTTTCCATAATCTTTGAAAACTCTCCGCACGTTTTAACGGCATTGGCTTGATTGAATAATGATAGGATATCGTCCTGGGTAGATCCCGATGGATCAACGTGTCTCCAACCCAAAACCAAAATTTTCTTTTCACCCATCTCAATAAGAATCTCACGTTCAGAAATTTTCTTTGTATTACAAGTAGCCCCGACCGCGTAAACGCTCGTAATTAAAACTAGTCCAAATGTTACAAAGTCTTTTATATTCAAAAAGTTACTCCTAGAGTTAAATTCTATTCAAATTAACCGATTTCTTAGAAACCATAATAGTCCAGGACTTTAAGTTTCACTAAGTGCGCTTTGATTTCATGAATAAATTACCGAGATGGGTTTTATTTGGTCAGCTTTTTTGCATTTCAGTCCGTTTTAAAAAGCCGCATTTCATGTGAAACCAAGTCCTTATCGCAGGAATTCTGCTGCTAGGTTATATTGCGATTTTAAATGTTTCACGAGAGCAGCTTTAAATTCTGGATTACCAGGCACGATAGTCTCGGATTTTGATATTTTTAGGCCTTTGTTTTTATCCAGCTCGTTAGCGACGCTATTCAATGCCTTTTGCTCATCCTTTGAGGCTATAATTTCGGCTTTAATATTTACCACTTTGAATTTAAATTGAACCGAAGCTGAGACTGAGATCAGTTCAGAAATCACGCGCCTTTGTGGATATTCAAGCAATTCGCTTGGCTTTATGGGAGAGTTATCTTCACGGTTAGAAAACGTGCCCTGGATGATAATTTCACCAATAAGCTCGTTATTAATGTTTTTAACCTCGATGTTGTGAAGAGTTCCAGTGGTTACAGGGCTAATAGCGCCCATAAGGCCTCCCATTTTTTTATTAATTAAATTGTGTTTAAAGCTATTTGCTTGAACGTAAGGCTGACAGATAGAAAAAATAAATGAAAGTGACAACCAAATCTTCATATTAGAATGATTCAAATGAAACTGCTTTCTGTCAACTCAAGGTCCTGTCATAATTAGTCGCGGATATTTAATAAAAGCGAGTAATATCGCCCAGATAAAAGATAAATTTGCATTACTCTAATAATTAACGATAATGTGAAACAATGAAAAGCTTAGATTTTTTAAAGTCGCATTTGAGCAAGTCATTTGTAAGTGACTCTAGGAAAGCAGACTCAAACTCTGTTTTTTTTGCTTTACGTGGAACGAAACACGACGGTCATGATTTTTTAAAATCCGTAGTTCAGCAAGGCTGCAGTTGTTTTGTTGTCGAAGATAATTCCTTTTTCGAAGATTTAAATAATTTTGAGATTTTAGTTGTAGAGGATTCTAGCTCAGCTTGGGCATCTGCATGGAAATTGAAATCACAAAATCCAGATCAAGATTTGTTTCTAGTTGGGATCACGGGAACAAACGGTAAAACTTCGACTTCGTTAATGGTCGAGCACATTTTAAATCATTCGAATTTACCGTGCGGAGTTCTTGGAACCATTGATCATCATTTAACTATTTCAAATCAAACGAAGAAATGGCCCACAGAATTAACTACGCCGGGATCTGACGTGTTATTCCCTCGCTTGGATCAAATGCGCGAAGCGGGAGCCAAAGCCGTAGCCTTAGAAATCTCAAGTCACGCCTTAGATCAAAATCGTGCGAAGGATTTATTTTTAGATGCTGCCATATTTTCTAATTTAACAAATGATCATCTGGATTATCACAAGACGATGGAGCATTACTATTTAAGTAAAATTAAATTGTTTGAAGAGCTTCTTAGGAATTCAAATAAAAAAAATAAAATTTCGGTTTTAAATTACAATGACAATTTTGTAAAAAATTATTTACCAGATTTTGGACAGGTTGAAATTCTATTAGAAGTTTACGACCAAAGAACTCTTAATAAAAATACTGAAATTCTTAGCCTCTACCATCAGTTAAAATCTAAAAATGAAAACAGCAAACTTAACTTGGTTTTTCTTAAAAAACATAACTTAAATGGACTTAAATTTTCGCTTATTTTGAATTTTAATCCTGAAGAAGAAACTCATTCATTAGATTTTGAAATTCCAATCCTTGGACATTTTCAAATGTTAAACTGGTGTCAGGCCGTATTATCCTTAAATGCATTAAATTTACCTTCCGATAAAATTGTAAACTCCTCTAAAACTTTTTTAGGCGTTCCTGGTCGACTTCAAAAAGTTTTAAACACAAAATCAAAGGCTGTATTTGTGGATTACGCTCATACACCTGATGCGCTTAAGCGAACTTTACAAAGTTTAAGACAAGTATGTAATGGTAAGTTGGGGGTTGTATTTGGCTGCGGCGGGGACAGAGACAACACAAAAAGGCCAATCATGGGTCAAATTGCTGAAGAGTTTTCGGACTTTCAGATTATCACAAACGACAATCCTCGAAGTGAAAATCCAAATGTCATTTTAAAACAAATTTTAAGTGGATTTAAAAATGTTCCCACTGATTTAAAAGCCTTCGACGTAAATGAAAAGTTCGAAACCTCAATCAATATCAAATCCAGTCACATTTATGTCGAACCTGATCGTAAGAAAGCCATTCAATTAGGACTAAACCATCTTATTGATCCAAATGACGTTCTTTTAATTGCAGGCAAAGGGCATGAAAATTACCAAATCCTAAAAGATAAAACCATAGAATTTAGCGATTACGATACAGTCAGCAAACTCATTGCTAAAGGGTAACAGTTCGCTTTTTGCCAAAGCCAGCGTCAAGATTATGCTTTATTTTTAAAAGGGTTAATGAGAAGATTTTTTGATGTTCCGCAAAAAAGGGAACTGTTACCTTTAAGGCAAATGAAGTACCATTAATTAATAGGTGGCATAAATGAATTTAACAACGTTAGAAATTAAATCAGCATTAGGAAATTCACTCAAAAGCCAAATTGGTTTAAACGATCACGACAATTGGTCATCGTGGTCTACGGATTCACGACTTAAAACTGAAGGTGCTTTATTCATCGCCATTCAAGGGGATAACTTCGATGCTCACGATTATTTAAATCAGGCGTATGAAAACGGAGCCCTTGGATTCCTAGTCAAAGAGTCCACATTCAATCAAAAAAAATCCACCTACAATTTCGAAGCTAGTTTCTTTGTAGTTGAAGACACAATTGAAGCCCTACAAAAGATTTCAGTAGCTTCTTCTTCAAAACTTGATTGTTTGAAAGTCGCCATCACGGGAACAAGTGGAAAAACATCAGCTAAATACTTTTCTCATCAAATGCTTGAAGGTTTGGTGCCGCATTACTTCTCACCAAAAAGTTTTAATAATCACATTGGTGTTCCGTTTACTTTGCTGGATTTAAAATCAGAACATAAGCTTGCCTTAATAGAAATAGGCATGAATCACCCGGGTGAAATTTCGAATTTGGTGCGCTTAGCGAAACCTAACGTCACAGCGGTCACCATGGTTGGTCGTGGTCATTTAGAGGGCGTAGGGACCATCGAACATGTGTTGAACGAAAAGATGAGCATTTTTCAGGAAGGTCAGACTCACATTATAAACATCGATGACCCAAGAATTTATAAGGACTATCAAAAAAAATATTCTAGAAATTTATCTGATCCAAATTTCAATATCATCAAGATTTCTTTAAAAGATAAGACTGCAGATGTTTATTTTAAGATCATCAACGCTGAATTTAATTCTTTTGAAATCGAAGGTCATATTTTTAATTATCCTG
This sequence comes from Bdellovibrionales bacterium, assembly GCA_031412575.1. GTDB lineage: Bacteria > Bdellovibrionota > Bdellovibrionia > Bdellovibrionales > UBA1609 > JAMLIO01. The sequence goes on along the minus strand of JANODG010000003.1, from coordinate 18,307 downwards.
GAAAAGCAAAAATAAATATTGCAGGTGAACATCACGGACTTAATGTTGCGATAGCCGCTGCCGTTTCTAAAATTGCAGGACTAAAACCAGAAAACATTTGGAAACGTTTTGAAATGATCGCTCCTGTCTGGGGACGAAGTGAAATTTTAAAATCAAAAAATAATGTTTCGATATATTTCGACGCTTACAACGCCAATCCCGAAAGTATGAAAGTTTTTTTGTCGCAGACAAAACATTTATCTGATTCCCCTTATTTTGTTTTAGGCGAAATGTTAGAAATGGGAGATCACGCTAAAGATGTACATTACGAACTTGGCCAACTTGTCGGTCAAACACCACATAAAAACGTGTGGTTTATTGGACCATCGTGCGAAGTTTTTAAGCAGGGGTATTTATCCACAATTGGCCTTGCAAAAATCAAAGAAAATCTAATGATATCAAGTACTTATGAACAAACGCTTGCATTGAAATATCAATCTATGCTACAACCAGAGGATTGGGTGGCATTAAAAGCTTCAAGAGGAATTGGTTTAGAAAAATTCCTTAAAGACTTTGTCTAGTGTAGCCCTTGAATCTCTTCAAAGGAAACACCATTGATTTATCAACTGATTCAAACATTTGGTCTCGATGACAGTTGGGCCAATGTTTTAAGATATGTAACTACAAGATCATTCGTCACTTTTTTTAGTTCATTTTTTCTTTGTTTAATTTGGGGGCCTTTTTTTATTCGCGGTCTTGCTAACAAGCAAAGAAAGCAATCTATCCGTGACGACGGGCCACAGTCACATTTAAAAAAACAAGGTACACCAACAATGGGTGGTGGACTGATCATGGTAAGTTTTTTTATCCCTAGTTTACTTTGGGTAGATCTCAAAAATCCGTTGGTTTGGGCTGTGTACATAGTCACTTTAATTTTTGGAGTGATTGGTTACATTGATGATTACTTAAAAGTGAGTAAAAAAAATACCAAAGGTTTATCTGGGAAGATAAGACTTCTTGCGGAGTTCTCTACAGTTTTTTTAGTTGTTGGTACATTGGTCTATGTTGACCCGAACACTTCTGTCTTAAACTTTCCATTTTTTAAAAATGTCACTTTAGATTTGGGTTGGTTTTACGTGATCTTTTCTGGATTAGTTGTTGTCGGTTGTGCGAACGCCGTCAATTTTACAGACGGTTTAGATGGACTTGCGATTGTGCCGGTCATGGTGTCTGCAAGTGCGCTAATGATTTTTAGTTATGTCGCTGGACATTCTGAAATTGCTGAATACTTGCAGATTCCTTTTGTAGCAGGTGCAAGTGAGCTTACAATTTTAGGTGCCGCTTTGATTGCTTCTGGAATGGGATTTTTATGGTTTAACTCTTACCCTGCTCAAGTGTTTATGGGTGATGTTGGAAGTTTAAGTTTAGGTGGTTACTTAGGAATACTTGCGGTTCTTACTAAAAATGAAATTCTAATGGTTTTGTTGGGCGGCGTATTTGTCGTCGAAGCGCTTTCGGTGATTACTCAAGTGGCTTCTTTTAAACTTCGTAAAAAACGTATTTTTAAAATGGCACCAATACATCACCATTTTGAACTTCAAGGTTTGCCAGAATCAAAAATCATTGTTCGCTTTTGGATTATTTCAATTTTGTTGGCTGTATTGTCACTAGCGACTTTGAAACTTAGGTAAATTATTTAGGTAAGTTAATTAGGTAAGTAACTTAGACAAAATATTCAGATAAATAATTTATCTGAATGATTAGTTAAAGGTATTTAAATTAAAGCATTTTTTTAAAATTTATTAAAAATAGTCTTTCAATATTAAAAATTATTTATAGGAGTAAATAACAAATGCACAGTTTAGCAGAATTAAAAGATAAAAAAATTCTTATTGTTGGTTTAGCAAAGACCGGGGTTTCCCTAGCTAGATTTTTAGTTAAAAATGGTGCTGTTGTTACAGTGAGCGATCACAAATCAAAAGCAGAATTAGCTAATCACTTAGAAGAAATTGAAGACCTACAAATCAATTTTGATTTAGGAAATCATTCACCTAAAATATTTTTGCAGCAAGACTTAATTATTTTAAGCCCAGGAATTTCTCCGCAACTTAAAATTTTCGATTATGCGAAAAGCAATGGTGTACAAGTGACAGGGGAATTTGAATTCGCTTCTCGCTTCGTGCAAGAGCCAATTATCGCTGTGACTGGGACTAACGGTAAAACAACGACTGTATCTTTAATTCATGAAATGCTTCAAAAGTCTGGTAAAAAAGTTTGGGTTGGTGGAAATTACGGAAAACCAATGGTGACGTATTTCAACGAAGACCAAAAAGCAGATGTGTTGATCGTTGAAGCTTCAAGTTTTATGCTTGAACATGTTGTAGAATTCGCACCAAAAAATATTGTCTTTATGAACTTAGCGGAAAACCATTTAGATCGTCATAAATCTATGGAAGATTACATCAATGCCAAAAGAAAGATTTTTCTTAACACGAGTTCTGAAACATCAAGCATCTTAAATGCCGATGACAATGCGGTGGTTGAGTTAGCTCGTGACCCGGCAGTGCAAAGAGGTGTGATTTATTATTTTTCTAGAAAATCATCTTTAGAGCCGCAAATCATGAACATTGGTGGTGCTGTTCAAATCAACGACGAAATTAAAGTCAGAACAGGTCCAGACATCGAAGTGTTTTCTGTAAAAAACATCAAGCTTCGTGGATTTCATGCCATTGAAAATATGATGGCGGCTATTCTTGCGGTACGTGAACATGGAGCAACCCATGAAGCCATTCAAGAAGTGATTGATTCTTTTACTGGTATTGAACATCGTCTTGAGTACGTCAGAAAAGTTGGTGGCGTTGAATTTTACAACGACTCTAAAGCGACTAATGTGCATGCAGTTATGCGCGCACTTAAAGCCTTTGATGAAAATATCATTTTAGTCATGGGTGGTAAGGACACAAGTTTGAACTACGCACCGCTAAAAGACGAAATTAGAAAGAAAGTTAAAACTTTGATTCTTTACGGTGAAGTGAAAGAAAAAATCAACAGAGACATTGGCGATTACAGTGAAACTTTCTTGATTGGAACTTTTGATGAAGCTGTTCACATGGCCTATTCAAAATCTAGAATCAACGACACTGTTCTGTTATCACCAGGGGCTTCGAGCTTTGATATGTTTGATGACTATCGTGAACGTGGGAACTATTTTAAAGAAATCGTTCGTCAGTTGAAATAGGCTTTGTTCTGTGAGTTTTGTTGGGCTTGGGTTTTGTGAGAGTTTGATTTAGCTTATAGATTTATTTCTTCAGACATGCGGTTGGCATGCGCTTGTACGTAGTGAATAAAAAAAGAGGAACCAAATGGTTCCTCTTTTTTTATTCATAGGGCAAACTGCACGCCAATCCGAACTCAGAAATATATCTATAAGCTAAATCAAACTCTCACAAAACCCAAGCCCAACAAAACCCAAGGACAAAATTCAATTTCAACAGATGTAAGATTTCTTTTACTTCCGTTCTAGGATTAGGGATTTCGGGGAATATTAAATTTTTTTGTGGCCGGATGGGAGTTTAGGAGTTTGGTCTAGGTGGTTTTTGTTTTTTTGGGATTTTGATTTGATGGGTGAGTATTTTGGTTTGGGTTTTTGGCTTTGTTTCGTTTGGGTCTAGAATTGTCTTTTGGGTTTGAAAGTCGTTAAATAGGGATATGACGTTTATTTTTAAGAAATTGTTTTCGGAATTTGAAGTGATAGATCGATTGTCGTTGTGGACGATTTTTTTTCTGTTAGGGTTTGGATTAATTCAAGTTTATTCTTCGAGCTATATCTTAGCGACGGATTTAAAAGATGATGGATTGTTCTTTGTTAAAAAGCAGTTGTTATTTACTTTGTTTGGCTTGGGATTGATTTTATTTATTGTGAAGTTAAAAACTTCGGCTTTGATTAAGCTTTGTTATTACTCTTACTTTTTGATTTTAGTTGGCTTGGCCCTAACTTTGATTCCTGGAATTGGCGTTAGAGCAGGTGGGGCTCACCGATGGTTGTCTTTGCCTTTAGGTTTTAGGATCGAGCCTTCGGAATTTATTAAAGTTTTTATTTTATTTCCCTTTAGTTTTTGGATTTTGAAAGTTCAAGAGGAAAAGTTTTTTTCTGAAAATAATTTATTTCGAATTCTATTTTTGATTTTGCCTTTTGGTTTATTTATGTTTCAACCTGATTTCGGATCTTTTGTTTTAATGAGTTGGGTTTTACTCATTTTGTTATTTACTTTCTATAGACCTTTATGGCCAGTGATTGCAGTGTTTAGTACATTTGTGTTTATTGCTGTTTTACTTTTAAGAGCCGAACCTTATCGTTTAAAACGACTTCAGTCTTTTATGGATCCATGGGCTGATCCTAAAGGCTCTGGATTTCAAATCATTCAAAGTTTATTAAGTTTTAGAAGTGGAGGTCTTTTTGGTCGTGGCGTGGGCGAGGGCCAAGGGAAACTTTATTTTCTGCCTGAAGCACACACGGATTTCACTATGGCTGTCATTGGCGAAGAGTGGGGCTTTTTTGGTTTCGCAGTTTTCATGATTTTAGTAGGCACATTAATCGTTAGAGGCCTTCAAAACACATTAACTCAAGTGGAAGATCAGCGTCGAGTGATTGCATTTGGCCTTGTGACTTTATTTTCATATTCAGTTTTTTTGAATATATGTGTAGTCCTAGGATTATTACCTACTAAGGGACTATCTTTACCCTTTATGAGTTACGGTGGAAGTTCACTTTTATCCACCTGTTTGCTATTTGGAATTTTGTTAAACTTAAGTTGCAAAAAAGCTTAATCCTTTAATTCGTAAAAAGTCTAAGTGATACTTCTAAAAATACTTTTCTTTTCCTTTTAAGGGTTCAATTTTTTCAACCTTACTTCTTAAAAGATTAAAACATAATCCCAAAACCGCACCCCATACAACATGGGAAACAATTCTAGTGACGTTATCTGAAGCCTTTGTTTCCTGAGGAGCTGGTAAAACGTGTGTTGCCGGCAACCAACCCCAATAACTAGCGGCCCAAACTAAAAGCCCATAAGACGCTCCAGCTTTTATCTCGCTTACTTTTGTTGGTAATATAGATCTATATAAAGGATACATTGAACCTGCAGCCATGCCATAGGCGAAGTGACTGCTCCAAACAATAGGCTCAACTAATTTAGTTTTTTCTAAGGTTTCTGTATTTAAACTTGATTTGTCCAAAATAGATTTGGCCACAGATTCAGGTGGAATGTTGTCAATCGTTTTCGGGAATATTCTTTTTCCAGCCAACATCACAACACTCATCGGAAAAGTTGCGATAACGCCCGATAATGCACCTGCATTTAAACTTGGTTTAATCATAATGAATCCTTCTTTTACTATAAAAAATATTAGTACTACGAGTTATAAAGTGTAACATTTTTCATTCTAAAATTCAGGATTAAAAACACTAAAACCTTAAATGTGTTTTTATCTACACATTCTATATATATTAAATGAAACTAGTTTAAATAATTTGCTGCTATATTCTTTTGATGGCAAGAGCAATATGGGATGGCAATATAAGTTTTGGTTTGATTAATATACCTATTGAATTATTATCAATGCAAAACACAAAAGATAATATTGATCTTAATATGATTGATGGTCGCGACCAGGCAAGAATTCAGTATAAAAAGATTAATGCAGACACAGGCAAAGAAGTGCCTTGGAAGAATATCACAAAGGGTTATAAAATTTCGGAAGATGTTTATCTCACACTCGATAAAGAAACTTTAAAAGGTATTCAACTTAAGTCCACACAAACTATAGAATTGACGGAGTTTGTTGATGTCGAGGAAATTCCCTATTACTACTTTGATAAGCCTTATGTATTAGCTCCTGGCAAAAAAGCCGAAAAAAGCTATTCCTTATTATACAAAACTTTGGAATCTAAAAAAAAGGCGGCGTTAGGTAAAGTCACAATAAAGACCCGTGAACACTTAGGGGCTATCATTGCAGAGGGAAATGCACTTATTTTAAATCTGTTGAGATTTAAACCAGACTTAAAAGATTTATCTGAATTTGAATTTATCAAAGATGTAAAAGCTGTAAGGATCTCGACTAAGGAACAAAAGCTTGCCAGTGATTTAGTGGATTCTTTGTCTAGTGCTTGGAGTCCCGAAGAGTTCAAAGACGAATACAAAGTGGCTTTGAAAAAATACGTAAAGAGTTTAAGCCGAAAGAAATCTTCAAAGAAGACCTCTAAATCTAAAAAATCAGAAACTATCGAAACTCCAAAAAGTAATGTGATCAATATCACTGAACTTCTTGAAAAAAGTTTGAAAATTAATAAAGCCAGGTAGCTTGAATAATCAAGGGAATATAGTTGGCGAAAAAAAGATGAGTTTACTCATTTAAAACGCTTAAAAAATTAAACCTATGAAGGGTTACTGCTTATGAAAAAACTAAGTTCTTATAACGAAAAAAGAAATTTTTTAAAAACGTCTGAACCAAAGGGTACAGCTTCAAAATCCCTGTCTAAAGATTTTATGATTCATTTCCATGATGCCAAAAGATTACATTTTGATTTAAGGCTTCAATGGCAAGGTGTGCTTTTGTCATGGGCTGTTCCTAAAGGTCCCTCCTTCGATCCAAAAGATAAACGTTTAGCTGTTAAAACGGAAGATCACCCCGTGGAATATAAATCTTTTGAAGGTGTGATCCCTGAAGTCACTTATGGCGCTGGTCCATCCATGATGTGGGATGTGGGAACATGGCGCCCCTTAGTTAAAAACGTGAAGGTCGCTTTGGAAAAAGGTCATCTAAAGTTTTACATGAAAGGCATAAGGCTAAGAGGCATTTGGAATTTGATTAAAATGAAAGGTGATAAAAAAAGTAAATCAACAAAATCGCCATGGCTTTTAGTGAAAGAAAAAGACAAATATGCCATTGAGGGTTGGTCTGAAAAGATAAAATTGGATTCAAACCCTAATTCAGATTCATATATAAGTTTAGCTTGGCAAACCAGCGTAGCCACAGGTCGCCAATTTAAAGACTTTGTAGATGACGAAAGCGAAATTATAGAAACCGAAAGAAACACTCACAAAAAAACCGAAAAACACATTGATCATCAAAAAAGTACTGATAAAGATTTTGGTACATGCTTACAATTAAAACCTTCAAAATTTCCTAAAACATTAAAACCTCAGTTAGCGACTTTGACTGAAGTAGCGCCTTTGGATATGAAAGATTGGACGGTCGAGCACAAGTACGACGGTTATCGCATTTTAGCATTTAAAAAAAAAGTTCGGTTTATCTCTATACCAGAAACGGGCACGACTGGAGCTCAAAGTTTTTACCTATTAAAAAGGCTGTTGAAAACTTACCAGTTGAACAAATTGTCATCGATGGTGAAATTATAGCTTATGATAAAAAAACTTCCGTGGTCAAAAAAACTAGAAGTAAAACTGTACGATCCACGGAACCAAATTCTAAAATTAAACCATCACCTAGAGAAAGCTTCCAAACTTTACAAGGCTATTTAAAAGATGGTGAAGTCGCGCGCCTTGCATTTAAAGTGTTTGATATTTTTTATATGGATCATTATTCACTCATCCATTTAGAACAAAATGTCCGCAGACAAATACTAAATGCGTTATTTTTAGAAATAAATCAAGATAATGAAAACCCGGTTATTTCAGTCTCTGAAGAGTTTGAATGGACGGAAAAACTTCTTGATCGACTTTGTGACGAAGGTCATGAAGGTGTCATCTTAAAACATAAGCATTCACCGTATCAACAAAGTCGATCGCAAAACTGGTTAAAGTTAAAGTGTGGTCACCGTGAAGAATACGTCGTTATTGGCTGGACGGAACCGCAAGGTCATCGCGATTTTTTTGGAGCCTTACTGTTGGCTGAGGAAATAGACGGTGAACTACACTATAGAGGTAAAGTAGGCACGGGTTTTGACGATCAAAAATTAAGTTCAATTTTTAAGAAAATTTCCAAACTTAAAATTAAAGAGTGTCCTGCAAAAAACTGTGATGAAAAATCTGCTCATTTTATCAAGCCTAATTTCTTTGCAGAGATTCGCTATACAGAAAAAAGTAGAGAAAAGAAACTTCGCCATCCTGTATTCCTTGGTCTTCGGGCTGATAAATTCTATGAAGCTAAAAAATTAAATTCAAAACCAAAAAAATCCCAGGGACTAAAATCTAACGTGAAAATTGAAAAAATGAATATCGGAAACGAAAAGAGCCAACAAAATACTTATGAAACTTCAGTGATTCTTTCTAATCCTGAGCGCGTCTTTTATGAAGAGATTAAACTCACTAAAAAAGATCTATTGGATTATTACCACTTAGTTTTTCCTGAATTTAAAAAAATGGGTTTAAGACGTCCACTAAGTTACTTACGTTGTCCTCGGGGAAAATCTAAAACTTGTTTTTTTCAGAAACATGTTGATCCAGATGATGGCCATCCACTTCAAACGAAAATAAAAACATCGAGCGGAAAAAAGCCTTACTCCTACTTTGATTCTTTTGATGATCTTGCATCTATGGTTCAACTTGGAGCTTTGGAGTTCCATGCTTGGAATTGCGCTATCCATGACACCGATCGTCCACAATATGTGGTGTGGGATATTGATCCAGGTCCTGGGGTAAAATTCAGTTCAGTGACATTAACGGCGCACATAATTCGATTAATATTAAAACAACATGGTCTTGAATCGTTTGTTCGGACAACCGGCGGTAAGGGTTTACATGTATTATCTCATGTTGAAGGTATGGGTTGGGCTGAAGCCAAAAAATTCTCGCTAAACATTGCAAAAATTTTGGTCGATTCAAAACCTGATATGTATCTTACGAATTCAAGTTTAAAATTACGGAAGAATAAAATTTTTATCGATTACTTAAGAAATTCAAAATCGGCGACCTCAGTATTAAATTATTCCACTCGTGCCAGAGAAGGAGCACCAGTCGCGGTGCCCTTGTTTTGGAACGAAGTTCACGAAAATTTAAACCCTCAAATTTTTAGTATACCCGAAGTGATCAAACGTGTAAAAACACAAAAAGTGGACCCGTGGAAAGATTTTTATGCAAAACTTGGGTAATATTCTTTTGGAAAAGCGCTAAATTTACATGAGACTTGATAAACATTTTTTCGAAAATCCAGATGTCAATGAAGTCGCCCAAAAGCTGTTAGGTAAAACCTTAGTCACGAACTTCGATGGGCAATATACATCTGGAATCATTATCGAGACAGAAGCTTATTGCGGGTTTAAAGATAAAGCTTGTCATGCCTACAAGGAAAAAAGAACTCCGCGAACTGAGATTTTTTATGAAGAAGGTGGACTTGCTTACATTTATCTATGTTACGGGATACACCACTTATTCAATATCATCACTGGCCCCAAAGATTGGCCACAGGCTGTTTTAGTCCGTGCCGTATTACCTTATGAAGGATTAAAGATCCAAAGCTCAAGACGAAAAGGATCTCAGGATCTGGCCTCGGGACCTGGGAAATTAAGTCAGGCCTTGGGAATAAAAGTAAATCATAATGGGGATAAACTTTATGAAAGTCAGTACATCTGGTTTGAAGACCATGGACGAAAATTAAATTACACTGCAACCCCAAGAATCGGGATTGGTTACGCGGAAGAAGATGCGCTATTGCCTTGGAGATATATTGTAGAACAAAAGTTTTTATGATTTCATAATCTATCGGGCGGATGAAATTATGAAACGAACACCTTTGAAGAGAATTTTATTAGCAGGCGGTGGAACAGGCGGACACATTTATCCCGCCTTAGCTTTGGCTGAAGAATTTAAGAAACAAAATCCAGGTGTGAACATAAGATTTGTCGGCAGTCAGCGTGGCTTAGAGTCAAAAATAATTCCAGACAAAGGTTACGAACTTTATAAATTAAAAATTGGTCCTTTACATTCAAGTGTTGGTCGTGCGGAACAGATAAAAACAGTTCTTACTCTTCCTTTCGTTTTTCTTCATTGCTTATGGATTTTAATCACGTTTCGCCCCCAACGTGTTATGGGGTTTGGCGGATACGCTTCGGGCCCCATTGTATTTATCGCCTCAATTTTATTTTTTAAAACTGCTGTTTGGGAAGCCAACGTTCAGCCCGGAATTGCTAATAAGCTTTTATCAAAAGTAGTCAAACGATGTTATGTCGTTTTTGAAGAGAGCTTAAAGTTTTTCCCTAATGATAAAACAAAATGTTTCGGTTATCCGGTTAGGCACGATTTTGATCTGCGATATGAAGAAGCTAACCGATCACAAACTGAATTAAATTCTAAACCACAGTCACTCAATGTACTCGTTTTTGGTGGAAGCCAAGGCGCTAAAGTTTTAAATGATTTAATACCAAAGGTCGCCTTAGCAAATCCCGATTTTCATTTTACATTGCAAACGGGTTTAAAAAACTTTGACTCTACACAAAAATCTATCGCTCAAATGTCAGGTCATCCGACCATTTCTAATCTTACAGTTTTGCCCTTTTTGGATCCTATCATAGATTTTTATTTAGCCTCGGACGTGATAATTTGTCGGTCGGGGGCAGGCGCCTTGGCTGAACTTGCCGCATTAGGTTCAAACTGTCTTTTTGTGCCATTTGCCTTAGCATCAGACAATCATCAGTACAAAAATGCTTTAGCTTTAAGCCAAAGAGGGGCTGCAGGCCTTATCGAAGAAAAGAACTTGTCAGTTCAGTCCATTATAGATTTTTTAAATAGCTTCAGGCATAAACCTTTAGCTGAACAAAGACAAATCAGTCAGAAAATGTTAGCTTTTTTTAAACCCAAAGCCACGTACAATATGGTCGAGGATTTTACTAACATTTAAATTTATGTTCTGAATTCAAGACGAACTTTATTTTGGTTTTCGCTTGCTTCGACATTATCTATTTAAGGAATCTGTTTTTGAAAATCGTTGCAAATACATTTCATTTTATTGGTGTGGGCGGCATAGGCATGAGTGGCCTGGCTGAAGTTTTATTTTCACTGGGTGCAAAAGTTTCTGGAAGTGATGTCAAAGAAGGATCGATGACAACACACTTAAGAAATTTAGGAATTACGGTTCACATAGGTCATGACCAGGAAAATGTGGGAACACCTGATGTGGTTGTGTATTCAAGTGCTATCTCAAAATCCAATCCAGAATATATATATGCACTCAAAAATAAAATTCCTTTGATCAGACGTGCAGAAGCTTTGGCAGAACTTATGCGTCTTCGACGAGGTATCGCAGTAGCTGGCACGCATGGCAAAACAACAACCACAAGCCTTGTGGCTTCCATGCTTATGGAAGCGGGACTTGATCCTACAGTTGTCGTTGGTGGAGTTGTTAAAAAATTAAATTCAAACGTGAAATGGGGACAAGGGGATTGGTTAGTGGCTGAAGCTGATGAAAGCGACGGTTCGTTTGATAAGCTCTCTCCAGAAATTGCCATCATCACGAATGTTGATAATGATCATTTAGATTTTTATGGCACCTACGAAAATTTAAAATTAGCTTATAGAAATTTCGCAGATAAAATTCCATTTTACGGACGACTTGTTTATTGCGGCGACGACAACGACTTAAGAGAAATTTTTTCGGATTACCCAAAAAAATCTATTTCTTATGGATTTAGCGAAGATTGTGATTATGTTTTGAAATCCAAAGGTGATTCTGTTTTTGAAGTTTATCATAATCAAAAAATGATTGGTGACTTTAAATCCAGTCTTCCGGGCAAACACAATGGCTTAAATTCTTTAGCCAGCTTGATTGTGGGCATCGACGGTTTAGGTTTGGATTTTCAAACTGCAGCCAAAGGTGTGGAGTCGTTTGAAGGTGTTGGACGAAGATTTCAAATTCACCCACAGACTAAAATCCCAATGGTTTTTATTGATGACTACGCTCACCACCCTACTGAAGTGTACCATGTGCTTGAAGCGGTCAAAGAAAGATATCCTAATCAAAGAATAATTGGGATTTTTCAACCTCATAGATTTTCCAGGGTGCAATCCTGCTGGGAGCAATTTTTAGGATGTTTTAATCGCTGTGATATTATTTATATTACAGATATTTATTCTGCCGGCGAAATTCCCATTGATGGTGTGAATACTGAAAATTTAGTTTTAGGAATTTCAAAGATTTTTAGTTTGGAATCCAGTTCAAAAATAGCAGAATGGGTTTCAGGTGATTTAGATGTGGTGTGTGCGAAAATTCAACCGAGCTTAAAAGCAGATGATGTTGTTATTGTATTAGGAGCGGGAAGCATTAACCAGCTTACACCAAAATTTTACTCGTAATTTTAAGGATACATTAAATGGCAGAAATTTCGAAACCAAGCTTGATTCAAGAAAATGTAAGTTTAAAATCTTACAACACTTGGAAGACGGGTGGTTTAGCTCAATTTTTTGCCGTACCCGAAAATTTGGACCAATATAAAGACTGTATACTATGGGCGAATTCCAAAAATATGCCTTTGTGTTTTTTAGGTCAAGGTTCAAACGCCTTAATCAGCGATGATGGATTTCACGGTTTAGTTTTATGTTCTAAAAAATTTCAAGACGTCGAAGTTGTGTCAGATCAAAATGAGTTAGTCTTAAAATGTCAGGCCGGGGCCTTAAAATATAAAGTGATGCGCCAGTTTTTAAAATATAACTTATCTCCTGCATTATTTTTGTCAGGAATTCCTGGGGATGTGGGCGGTGGGGTTGTGATGAATGCCGGCGTTGGCGAAGCCATAGAACCTCGAGAGTTTTGTGAAATCGTAAAGTCGATCAAAGTCTTATCTTGGGATGATTCCAAATTTGAAATTAAAGAATTGCAAGGTCAAGATTTGGTTTGGTCGTATCGATCTTCAAAGAATTGGCAGCCTGGATTTATTTTTGAAGTAGTTTTGTCGTATCCCATGAAGCCCGTCGAAGACATGGCAGAAAAAGTAAAGACAGCAATCAACAATAGAAAGCTTAAACAGCCTTGGGACAAACCCAGTTGCGGATCCGTTTTTGTGAACCCACCCAATTATAAATCGGGTCAGTTGATTGAAAGTTTAGGTTTAAAAGGATTTCAGATCGGCGGAGCGCAAGTTTCGTATAAACACGCTAACTTTATTGTGAACACAGGTAATGCGACATCACAGGACATACATAGAGTTATTGAACATGTGAAGGCCAAAGTCTTTGAAAAAAATCAAGTTTCTCTACATACTGAGGTTGTTTATTTAGGTCCATGGGAACATTTAGATAATTAATCATTGGGGAATTTATGATCGCAGTTATTCAAGGTGGACCGAGTTCGGAAGCCGCAGTTAGTCGTGTCACATCAAAAGCTATTCAAGATGCGCTGACCGAAATGAACGAGCGCTTTGAAGTTTTCGAAGCAGATAATCATCTTGTAGAAAATCTAAAATCCAGAAAATTTAGATTAGTCTTAATTGCACTTCATGGCAGATACGGAGAAGACGGAATTGTTCAAAGTTTATGTGAGTATTTAAAGTTGCCCTACTCAGGCAGTGGTGTTCTGGCTTCGGCCTTGGCTTTTCATAAAGAAAAATCTAAACAGCAATTTAAAATTTTAAATATTCCCACACCTGAAGGATTTTTAATTTTAAGAAAAAAGAATTTAAAAGCGGAGGAATACCAACGCCCTCAAAGTTACCCGGCATTAATTAAACCTAATCAAGACGGTTCAAGTGTTGGTGTTTATATTTGTCAAAACGAAAGCGAGTATTTAAAAAATTTAAACGAGGCTTTAAAGAAGTTCTCTGAACTGATCGTAGAGCAGTTCATCGTAGGTCATGATGTTACCGTTGGACTTTTAAACGGTGAAGCTTTAGAACCCATTTTAATTAAGCCCAAAGAGGGATTTTATAATTACGAAAATAAATACACTGCCGGTAAAACAGATTACATCATTCCTTCACCCCTAAAGCCCGAAACTATAAAAATTCTAAAATCTTATTCTGAAAAAATATTTAATCACTTCGAACTTCGCGCTTACGCCCGTGTCGATTTTATGTTGGATAAGGACGAAAATATTTTTACCCTTGAAGTGAATACTCTTCCTGGTATGACACCAACGTCTTTGTTACCAAAGGCCGCTAAACATGCCGGATATAAGTTTACAGACATCATTCGTTTGTTGATCGACAAAGCGACTTTGGACGCTGGATAGAGCAAATTGATCCTCAGAAATTCAAAAAAATCCGAAATGAATGAAATTTTTATGATGGGCTATGACGTTTGGTCAGATGGTCTAGATGAAAAAGAGTATTTACTGATATGTCATAATTCTGAAAAATATAAAAGTGGCCAGTTTAAAGTTTTAGTGAAAAATTCGAAAAATAAAATGCTGGCCGATAGCATAGATGTAAATTTAGCTCAAACTAGTCACCTTATGGCGTCCTTAATTGTCTATAAATTTGATGATATAACTTTTGGTATTGGCTCTATCGCAGTCTCGGTACCACTTCGTGGGTGCGGTTATGGTTCTACAATTTTAAAAATGGTCGTGGATAAGCTTATGTTCGAAAGCAAAGACTGTATCATTTTTCTTTATTCAGATATTGATAAATTCTTTTACGAAAAATTAGGATTTGCAGAATTACCATCAGAATTTCAAAATCACAAAACAACCACTTGTATGTTTAAAAGTAATATTCAGCAGCGAAAAATATTTAAATCCGGTTTTAAACCTCCGGAATATTTTTGAGAACATTAGCTCCTGTTTATCTCTATCGGGGAAAAATCAAGTTTGACTAAATCGTTCTTATAAAAAATTTGTAATCCTTTATATCCTTTATTTTTTTATTCCTCTATTATTTATTTCAAAATCCATTTTCTTTTTTTGAATATAAACTATTGTTGTTTTAAAAGCTTCGACTTCAGCAATAGGAAATTCATTCGTTAAAATAAGTTCTTTAAAAGTCTGCAAGTAATACAAGAACTAAAATTTTAATCACGAAAAATTGTTCACTTACTTCATCAATGGTTAATAAATTTTATTTAACACGAAGTGTTTTTAATTGCATGATTTAGATAACAAAATTATATTGCCCCAATGCAATTGAGTCTTGACCCAAAAAATAAATTAAAGTCTTTTAAGATGCTATCTCATGGTGGTGTACTTAAAAAATCTAAACGAAAAGTTGCGCGTCCAATCGTACCCGGCAAAATCACACACGTGGTTTTTAAGTCTTCAAAAGCTAAAGATAATTTAAGTTTTTACAAAAACCGACTTTTAGTAAAGTCAGTTCTGCAAGAAAGATCAAAAAAATATTTCATAGAAATCTTAGATTTTGTAAACATGGGTAATCATTTGCATTTAAAAGTAAGATTCAAAAACCCAATATTTTTTAAAAACTTCCTAAGAACATTTTCCGCGCTTTTAGCCCGAAAAATCACTAAAGCTAGAAAAGGATTTAAGTTCGGTAAATTCTGGGATGGATTAGTGTTTACAAGGGTGCTGACTTCGTCTTTTGAAATGTTAGGGCTTAAGGCTTACTTTCAAGCGAATCGTATCGAAAGACAAAGGGGGTACAGAAAACGTGAAGAATATTTAGATAATTTTAAAAATCATTGGAAAAAGATATCTGTACAGGTTTGATGATTTACGACTTTTAAAGCATGTAGTTTCAATGTCTTTTGTATATCTGCACTTTCATAGCGTTGCATAATTTGAAAAACGTTGGCCTTAATACAATTGAAAGTTCTCCATCTCGAGAATTATTTGCAAACTTAAAATAATCTCACTAACAAAATAGATGGATGGCTTACAATTACCTTAATCGGATGCAAGTAAGCTTATTTAAACGTCGGTTGCAGTCTTTCGTCGTATCTCAAAAAAGCTCTAACAATTTTAAATGGAATTGTTGGTCGTTCTGTCAATTTAATTTCGCTTAGTAAAAATTCAAAACCTTCGTTCAATGAGCCTTCGTCTGGACAAAATATTACTCCCCTTGTAATATCATCAAAGTTATTAATATCGATCGTGCAATTTTTAATTTTAACCGTTCCAAAGATAGCGTAGATTTTCTCATAATAAATTGAAGTTATTTCTACATACTTTTTAGCATTTTCTGGTTTCTTTCCAGATTCAAAATAAAGCTCTCCAAAATTATCGACTTTTAACTTTTCTACAAGTTTGGTGAAATTAACTATGTCTTTTGATAATAATTCATCTCTATAGGTAGACGAAAACAAACATTTAAGTTTTTTTGGAAAAAAAATGATTCCCCTTTTATCATATTCTTCGCAAAACTCAGAAAATTCATACGTTATATTATTAAGTATCAAGAATATTGTTAATATAATTAACGAAATGTTTCTCAACGTCTTCATACGTCCTTCCTATTCCATAATTAATACTCTTCCTTAAATAAGACTAATTGCAATAAAAAATTTGATCGAAGATTAAACTATTGTTTCAAAATTAAAAAGTTGTTGCCATAAAGTTATAGGAACTATCGTATAGGAATTTTTAAATTTAATAGAATTTGTTGATGCTATAATTTCCGCTCTTTTGTCGGCTGCTTCTGTTTATTTTTATCATTTTCGAATCTTGGAATGGTAGTACCCTTCAAATAGAATTCATGAACAAGACCCTATTTTAATGGCCCTTATTTTCTAGCAGTTTTTTGCTTTTGTCCTTAAAAGTGCAATTCTGCTTAAATTTCCTACCAAGCCCTTCGGCCGCATTGTCAAAACTTATGCTCAAAGATTAAACTTAGAGAATGAAGCTAATAAAAAGAATTCTTATTTTGGGCTTAACTCTTCTTGTGTTTGCGATATGTGGCTTTGAAATCAAAAAAACCATGAGCTTAGAACCAAAAGTTGAATTGGTGGCCCATGATCAATGGTCGCTTACTCCGCAGCAATTAAAAGAGTTTGAAAGAATCAGCCAGTCCTTTTCCGGCAGTCTAAGTTCAAAAAACTTTGTTTCAGAATTCTCAAGTATTTTTAATAAGTTGTCTGACTTAAATTTTTTAGAAGATGCAAGATGGGCTTGGGATCACAAAGAACCTTTTAAAATTAAAGCCTATCTTTCCGAGCCGAAATTCATGATGTTTAAATACAATCAGTGGTACTTGATCAATAAAAAGGGCGCTGTACTTCGTAAGGTGGGTCAAAGCCAGACTTTAGACTTGCCGATCTTGAGATCTGAAGATTTATTTAAAAACGAAAAAATAAAAGGAAAGACGATTAAAATCCTTCAGGCTTTTGAACATGCAGATTCTCCAATACCTATCAGCGCTGTTTCCGATTTGAATATTGATGCTCGCGGGATTTCCGTATTGTTATCAGAGGGATTTAAAGTTTATTTGAGTGATATGAATACTGACACTCAGATCCAGCGCATTTCAAATGTGATTGCCTACTTAAAAAAAGAAAACATAACTCCCGAATTCATAGATGCACAACACGTGCAAAAAATTTTAGTCAGACCCAAAGCTAAAAAAGATTAAGCGCGTTAAACCCTTGAATAGATTAAAAAAACACTTGTCTATAGGCGTTGAGCTTCCTAACCTATACACTATAGGTCTTGAGTCTGGTCTAGATTTTTATTTCGTTCATGGCCAGATTTAAAATTTACGATTTAGTAGCGCGTGTTGGGAATTCATATTCTTAAGATTGCAAAAGCTAGATCACTTTTTAGATACACATCTTATGTAAAATCTTAAAGTTAAAACTTAAGACAAATATAAACAGACTAGGCAGCAAAAAGGCAAAAAATGGAATCTTGGATACCAAACCAGATGTCAAATCACAAATCTCTTATCTTCGGATTAGACATCGGATCAACACATGTCACAGCAATTTTAGCAGAAGCTACTCCTGAAGAATTTAAAATTATCGGTCTTGGTCAAGCGGTCAACAAAGGTATCAAGTATGGATCGATTGTCGATATAGCCAAGACTACTGAAGCTATCAAGGCTGCGAAAGAAGCCGCAGAATCTATGTCGGGAAGATATGTCTCTTCTGCATGGGTGAGCTGTGGTGGAATGCATGTTCGCTCTGTAGATTCTAACGGAATGTTAGCCATTGAATCCGGTGAAGTGACTAAATCCGATTTAGAACGTGTGATTAAAACGGCTCAATCGGTTGTACTTCCTGATGATCAGCAAGTACTTCACGTTTTGCCAAAAGAATTTTTTATTGATGGTTATCGTGGAATTAGAAACCCACTGGGTATTCGTGGTGTGCGTTTAGAAGTTGATGTGCACATGATCACGGGGAATAAATCATTTTTTCCGAATGCGTTGAAGTGTGTCGAGCAGGCGGGACTTAAAGTTAAAGGTTTTGTTCTTCAGCAATTAGCGGCTTCAATG
>JANODG010000002.1:0-6144 GCA_031412575.1 Bdellovibrionales bacterium | reverse complement strand
GTAGTCTGACTGCTGAAGAATTTAAATCAAATGTACGATCCTACCCTTCTTCGTTTTTAATATTTTTAAACGGCACAACTCAAAGAGTAAAACTACAGCCCACGTTAAAACAGTATTCGAAAGTTTTATCAAAAGATGTTTATAAAAGACTTTTAAGTTTATCTAAAAAAGTCGATGACAGTGGACTTTCTATTGAGCGTAAAAATTCAGATTTAACTTTAACTAATCCACATGGATCGATTAAAGTAAGCTTCAGTGGGCCTAGCGACAAAATCGCGATGACCTTTGAAAATAAAACTTATGATTTAGGTCAACCTGAGGTTTTAAACGGTTTCATATCTGAAATCGAATCCCGCATGACTAAAGAAAATCAAAAAAGTGCCAGCTTAACGTCAAATCCATTTTTTAAATTATGTTTAGTGCCTTCAACTTTATTTTTTAGTGAAGCTCAAGCTATTGGTGGCGGGTGGTTTTTATTAGGTGGACTTGCCTTAATTGCTATTGCCATTGCAGTGTCTGCAAACAAGTTAGGTAAATCTCTTAAAAACACCAAACACGAAGTGAACGTAAATCATGGTGTCGGACGTGGTACAGAAGATGCTATTAACAACTTGTCTGACTCTATCAATGATTTTGACACCGATATTCTTTCCAACAACACACTTAATCTAACGCCCCCGAAAATCGAAACCACGGTCTTACCTGACGTCGATTCGTCCGTCGTGGATGGACTAGGTATTCAGTAGACCGTAAGTGCGAAAGCACTTATTGCCTACTTCGTGGTTCGTTCTATAAAATCGTCTGCTAATTTGATGATTCTGCTTTTTTTAGACTTATCCATTTTATTTAAGATTTGAACCATCATTCCCATTCTTGGATTGGATTCATAAAATGATTTATGTTTATCGATAAAGCGCCAGTATAAACCATCAACAATATCACACCAGTCGCCTTTACCAAACGAGCTCATCTTCATGTAATAGTTAGACCCACAAATGTAAGGCTTAGTCGCGAATATTCCGCCGTCACTGAACTGCCCCATGCCGTAGACGTTTGGACCCATAACCCAGTCCGAACTGTCCACAAACATCTCCATGAACCACTTGTGGACTTCTTTAGGGTGCACTTCACTTAACAGCATCATGTTGCTTACAACCATCAATCTTTCGATGTGGTGGTTGTAACCCCACTTCACTGCTTTTTTAATCGAAAAATCTAAGACCGGAATCCCAGTTGTACCGTCGTACCAACAAGACTTTAATTTTTGCTGATGTTTCCAAAAATTTCCCTTGGATTGCTGCTCTTCGAAATTTTGATAAATGCCCCTCACAAATTCACGCCAGCCTATAACTTGTCTGATAAATCCTTCTAAGGAATTCAGAGAAAGTTTCTTACCAGACTCTTGATAAGCCTTTAAGGAAAGTTCAACCACTTCATCTGGGAGTATTAATCCGACATTTAGCATCGGTGAAATGATCGAATGAAATACAAAGTCACTTTGATCAGTGATGGCGTCTTGGTAATCCCCAAATTGGTGAAGGCGTTCTTTTATAAAAATTTTAAGCCATTTTAAAGAATCTTCTCGTGTAACGGGAATCCAAAAATTATCCCCATCTCCAGGATGATCAGGAAAAAGTGTTTCGACCAAGAATATTACGTCTTGGGTCAATTCGTCTGAAACTGCCGGAACAAATTCAGGAACTGCGACACCCTTTGGAAGCTTTTTTCTGTTTTCAGAGTCATAACTCCAAGCCCCGCCTTCGGGTTTGTTGTTCTTGTCGACTAAAATCGAAAGACGCTTTCGTTCACGCTCGTAAAAGGTCTTCATGAATGGTTTTTTAACACTGGATAAATAATCTTTAAAACCCTGTCGTGAACATAGAAACAGAGGAGATTGAATTTCTTCAGATTTTAATTTTTTAGATTTAATATAATCTTTAATTTGAATCTCGAAAAACTTATCTTCAATTTCAAAGTAAGTTAGATTTTGATAATCAGGATTTTTTTTAAAAAATTGATCTAATTTGAAATCATAGGATTCTTTAAATTCAGTTTGGTCGGCTTGTAAGTAGTGAACATCAAACCCTTCTTCGATCAATGAATCGCGGTAATGTCTCATGGCCGATAAAAAGAAAATAATTTTATGTTTATGGTATTTAAAATGCTCACATAAACTTAAGTCTTCGAACATTAAGATTTTATTTACTTTTAATTTTTTTAAATGCTCGATAGGAAAAAGTTGGTTTCCTAAAATTAATAAAGCAGTCTTCATGCTTAAGTCCTTGATTTAAATTTTAAATGCTTAAATTTTTGCTGGTTAAAGTTTTGCTGATTAAATTTTCAATGCTTAAATTCTTAATGGCTAAATTTTTACACATTAAATTTTTACTGACCAAATATAAAACAGTCCGAAAGATCTGACCGACCAAAATAGCGTACGAAGCCAATTTGTCAAAATTAGCGTCTCGGCTGCCTTTTGATCATAACCCTGCATTAAACGATTGTGAGTTGGGACACTTATAAAAAAAGTGACGGCCCAAAGTAAAAGAACACCAACTAAATTTAATATCCAAAAGGTTTGATTTTTAGACGACACCATCAGCATGAAAGCCGTGAAAAGCTCAATGATCATAAACGGAGCCACAACCGGGGTTATCCACTTCGTGTGATACTCTTGATACTGAACAAATTTAGCTAAATCTATGTAATGATATGCCGGATAATGCACCGATTGAATGGTCCAAATCAAACCTGTCAAATAAAAGCAGCAAAAAAGCTGGGCTTTAAAATTAAAATCGTATTCGAAAAACAAAGTCATACCAGATGTTATATTCAGATGAATATTTCACAAATAAGAACTTCAAAATGAGAACACTGATCTTTCCCAAAAATATAAAGGGCCAAGTTTTAGCTGGCCCCTCATTCAAATTAAACTATTTGGTTTGATAACATAAATAATACTTAAATATTTATGATTTATGGGCTCGAAATTAATTCGATTTTTTTGCAGATGATCTTTTTTTCTTCATCTGTGATTCAATTGAATCAACCTGTTTGTTTAAACCTTTAGCTTCTTCTTCAAGATTTTTAACATCTTTTTCTAAGCCTTCTTTCTTTTTCGAAGTAGATTCTAAATCTTTAATTTTACCCTTTAGCTTTGATTCCGTAGATTTAACTTTTTTCTCTAAAGCAAAAGCTTCTTTACCCCATGCATAAAACTGATCGAAATCAGATTTATATTCGATAGGACAAAACTTTGAAGGCGTCTTTTTCTTAAAACCAAGCTGATACGCATTGTCAAAACCACAGTATTGACTCATGCCCATTTCCCAACCTTTTTTGTACTGCTCTAAAGAAATCTCAACACCTTTTTTTTGACAAGCGGCCTGATCTTTTAAGATTTTATCTGCAGGAGCACCTTTTGTTCCTGTGTCACGACCAACAGCAAACCAGTCTGTAGATTGACATTTTTCAGCAGAAATTGCGTGTGCTTGAAAGCTTAATAAAGATGAACCGACCAAAAATATGACTGCACTTAAATTTTTCATGAAAACCCCTTTTATGATTTTTATAAAGCTGAACTTAATAACTAAAGACTAATGATAGCAACACTGCCGCTGAGATCAATAAAAAAATAATCTTGAAAATTTTAAATTTCCTACGCTGGGTCAAACTTGTAGTCTATGATCTTTAAGCATGATCATAATGTATAGACTAATCTCGTTTTTTTATCTGATCTTTATTTTTCCTATAAAGATCATTTTGTTCAAAGGCACCCGAGACTATATTATTCTAAGACTGAGGCATTCAAAAAACAGTGACTTAAAAACTTCAGTAGATGCCACATACATTTTCCATGCTTCTTCCGGTGAAGCCGAATACGCCTTTCCCATCATTCGGGAGCTGAAATCACAAATACCAACGTGCAAAGTCATCATGACTTATTTTTCTAATTCTTATGTGGATGTCATCGAAAAAAATCCCGAAATTGATCAAGTGATTCCACTGCCTTTGGATTTACCTGGCCCAACCCGAAGTTTTTTAAAGTTACATCAGCCCACAATTTTTTTTATCTCTAGAACAGATCTTTGGCCTGAGTTGCTAACCCAATGCCAAAATCTTAAAATCCCGACGGTGTTATTTTCCAGAACCCAAGTCCCTGTCAAAAACCTTTTAAGAAAATCCTATTACCAATGGATCTTTCAAAAATTAAGTTTGATAAGTGTGGTGACCAGCGAAGACAAAACCAATGTTTTAAACATTATGCCTAAAGCTAAAGTTCTTGTTCATGGCGATTCCAGATGGGATCAGGTTCAACATAAATTGTCGTTAAATCCCAAAGTTCAATATTTAAAACCCACTTTTGTGGCGGGCTCCATTTGGCCCGAGGATTTTAATTTTTTATCAACTGCGTGGGATAAAAAATTCGGTCAATTGATCTTAGTGCCCCACGAAAAAGATGAAGCCTTCTTTAAAACCATAAAATCTTACTTCACTTCGAAAGGATATATTTTAAAATTTCTAAGCGAATGGGATTTTAAAGTGAACTTCGAAAAACTAAACGTCGACTTCGACGTCCTAATTGTCGACCAATTTGGCGTTCTTCCAAGACTTTATTTTAACAGTTACGCAGCTTTCATTGGTGGTTCGTTTAAACAAAAAGTACACAGCGTGATGGAAGCCTTAGTCTGCAACACTCCGGTCATCGTAGGGCCCTTTCATCAAAACAATCGTGAAGCTGAAATATTCAAAAAAGTCCAAGTCGAACCCGACTCATCCATCAAAGCGGTCAACGTCGCAAAAACATCCCAAGAGATACGAAACTTAATTTACGAAATCCACAAAAAACACGTCAAAGAAAAACCAAATTTCTTAGACATCGACGGCAACGTCTCTAAAAGTTTTTTGAAGGATGTCCTGTAAAGAAAGGTTCCAGCGAGAGCGCAAAAGCCATGAGAACTAGCATAAATATCTAGAAGACCCCTATGCCATTTCTAAACGTAAAACTAAGCCCGAAAGGCCATCGAGTGACTAGACAGCGTCCTCTAAAAAATATCTACCTTAAAAAATAAACTTAAAAGGTTTATGTAAATCCATTTACATATCAGCGGTCGCGCAGGGCGTATCTTGCAAAGTAGCACAAAGTGATACTTTGCGGGAGACGAGCCTGCGGCCGATAGCGGGTGTAAATGGATTTACATAAACTTTTAAGTTTATTTTTTAAGGTAGATCTTTTTTAGAGGGTTTACGCTGTCTAGCACACTCGGATTGGCCTTTTCGGGCGGCTTCGCACGCCCAGCCAATCCTCGCTGGAGCTTTTCGTCCTGCGGACAGCTTAGTTACAAATGTTAGCTTTTTGCATGACATCACCAGGAACTCCTGTGTCCCAAGGCCATGTGCGGTCGTAGTAGTCTTTTGCGGGTAACTGTGTGTAAGTGCCTGGGAAGGTAGGCATAACTTCTTTATAAGTCGTTACCATTTGATGAATTGGCCACTCTTGTCTTAATGTGGTTTGGTAATGATCCGTATTGCTTGGGTCACCATTCATCTGTCTACGGATATTTTCCATGTCGCTTCCAATAAAATCAAAGTAACCAATCAGCTCTTCGCCATTTACTTTATCTGGAATATAACTTCCGTCAGGCTGAGATTCAAACTCCTGAAGTGAAAGCATGAAAGTATTAAACTCACGCACTCCACGTAAAGACAAAAGCCAAGGATGGTTATGAATGTCCGCAGGATCTAACATGTCGCCTTCGGTAAAATGCTGAGTGAAATAATAATACTTTTCGTTCACTGCAATCGGAGTTTCCTCAATTTCACCAGAACATAAATATAAAGCTCGAATGTAATTTTCAGCAAGTGGGTTATATGTCGCAGACTCTTTGTCCGTGTCAAAACTAACAGACTGACTGTATTTAGCTGCAAAGTCTGGGTGCCATCTTACAGACAAACACTGTTCATAAGATGTTAGCTCAACTTCGAATTCAGCATTTTGCATTACAAGGTAAGTTCCTGACGTGATTCCAGTGCCTTCGTTGTAAGTTTTGTCTCGCTGTATGCTGTACGAAAAGTCAAAAGATCCTAAAACCAATCCCATAACTTGACTGATAAATGAACGACCTTTTTCGATAATACCTGTGA
>JANODG010000001.1:0-7654 GCA_031412575.1 Bdellovibrionales bacterium | reverse complement strand
ACCTTAAACTTATTTACAGCATCTTTTACATGATTTCATCATTTAACAAAATGAACTATTTTATTAAACCCACTACACACTATCTATATCAAGATAGCTTTCGGCCTGTAATCGTTTTCCTATGCAAATGAGCGTACAGCGTTTTTGATTTTAGGAAGATATTAAAATTCATTTTTATATACCCAAAGGCTTCGCGCCTTCGGGACCTATGGCATTATAAGGTACGAAGCATAAAAATTTCTTTGATTTTAAAAATTTTCGAACGATCAACGCTACGAGTCTCGCATTTTTTTACGTATTTTTTGACTGACGCTATATAATTTCTGTTGAGTTAAAAAATAGAAGATATTTTCTTTTTTTTAGGTAAGAAATTCTTTGTTAATTGTTGAAGACAAACTTTTTTTGTTTCATAATTTAAGGATTGTTCAGTTAGTTGCTTTAACGATATATGAAGCCAATTTCGTTTTGTAATATATGGTTTACAAAGGCATACCATAGGTGCAGAGCGTTTATTCTGTACAACAATTGTGCTGCTTTCCCTTAGTGGGCCCTGAGAAGAAAAAATTTTTCTCATCGGAACTTTATGTCTGTGTTGTACGCCTGAAAGATAAGTAAAAATTTTTTTTTTAAAAGTTTTTTGCTGATGTATTGAAAAGAAAGTTCCTGTTCCATCTGGGATCCAAACGACTGGAGCTTGTTTTAAACCTGTCCCTGCAGGAATCATTTTACTAAGTAATACATTTTCTTTTAATCCCTTTAACCAATCCATTCGACCTTGAAGAGCAGATCGACTTAAAACAGTAATTGTTCTTTCAAAACTTGCTTCTGATAAAAAACTGTTAGCATTTAGCGATGCTTGAGTAATACCTAATAATACAGGTTTGCAAGGTAATGGTTTATAAAGTACACGATTCATTCGTTGTGCTTTAGAAATTTCAAGAAGTTCTCCTGGAAAAAAAACACCTAAAACATCATAAGGAAATGCTGTTCTTATTACAGCTTTTGGTGAAAAAGCAGTAAAATCTGTATTTTCAACAATTGCTATTTTACCACTCATTTGTCGTACAATCACTTCAAAATGTTTATCCGAAATATAAACTCCTTGGGATAAGTATACTTTTTGAACTTGATCTACAGTTTCTAATTGACTATATTCAAGGGCTTTAGATGCTCTATTAACAGAGATTTGAGAGAGCATTAAGTCCATTTGTGTCAAACTTCCTATATAATTTCGAAGTTGTTCTTTTATACGTGCTACTAAAATTTCAAAACGCATGTATAAATTAATTACTACTTGATTTCCTATTCGAGCTTCTAATAATTGTTCTGCTTTTGGAAGTCCTTGAATAATATCACTAGCCTTAAGTCTTTCATAAGCAAGTGTTACTAATGTATCTCCTTCATTAATCGCTTGTTTATGAAAAGCATGTGCTACACCTCCTGTAGGAATTAAATAAAGTTTGGCTAATCGAATAAAAACCCTTCGGCTTTCATTTAAAGATAATATATGACCTGATTCGGGAATCATATTATAAATAAATGGTTTAATATCTTTTTTTCCAGGATCTCGTGAAGGACAAATTGATTGTCCTATTTTTACTTGTTGCCCTTTAGTGCCTTCGGCCCAAAGTTCTTTCAGGCGTTGTAAAGAAACAATTTTTTTTGAATGCTTCGCACCTAAAGAAGAAAAATTTATTAATTCGCTCCGCGCCTCATCCGAGTTCAATTGGATAAAATGACACCAAATTAAAAAAGAAATAGATATTAACCAATTTTTTATAAGATAGATATTTTTGTTATCGTTGATAAAAAGTTTTTTTTCTTTTCTTTCAAATGTCGTTTTATTCGTAATCCATAGAACAGAAGGAATGTTTTTTTTTACAAAGAAACTTATTTGAATGGTAGAAACAAAAGTTCTAACAGAAAGAATGGAAAATTCTTTTAATAAAACAAAAAATTGACCTAATAATCCAATAGAAGAATCTCCCTCTTTGACACCTTTGGTTAATAAAATCAAATGTTTAAGAAAAGTTGTTGTTTTTGATAACGGATAATTAAAAATTTCTTTTTCTGAGCTAAAGTCCTTACAAGATAAAGGGGCGTTCATCAAATAGGAAGACATTTTCTTATAAAATTGATCTCCAAAAGAAAGAGTTAAAATCCATTCATTTTGTTCACTAATAGTATGTATGGAACCTGTATGTTTACTAAATATTTTTATGTGCTGCGCACCACGGTATGTTGACTTAAGAAAAGAATTTGTTGATTTTTTTCGACCTCCTTGGACCCATAGAGCAATAGATCGTTGTCTATTATAGATTGAAAATAATAAAGCCTGAGACGAATTCAAGACGTGATTTCGGATACCAATTGGTAAATCTCTTTGGATATAATCTTGTGTTTGATAAAAAAAAGAAAGATTAAGAGTTGCATTAAGGAATTTGTTTAAATGACCAGAAAATATCCAAATATAACTAGTTTTTTCTACAATAGGACTAAGATAACTACGACGAGAAGCAAATTCCATCCATAAGTTCACTCGACTAGAGGAACATAAAAAATGAAGAAAATGTCGCTGTTTTAAACAAGATGCACGAAGACCAATAGGATTATAAAAAATTTCTCCTTGAATATGAGAATAAATATTTTTTTCTATTTTTTCTTTTAATGGAGCGATGCTAGCACGAACTTCTGCAATAATCTGTCGTGATTGGACATATTGATGATTTTTTACAAGAAGTAAACTATCTTGTGGTACATTTAATACTTTTTTCTTTCCAACAAGATCTTCTATAATAACTGAAAATGCTTCAGGACATGTCCAAGCAGGACGTCCATGACGATTTCGCGTTGGTTGAATAGTTTTTGTCTTCTGGGTCCCTGGTGGGATAGAAAATTGAACAATTCCATTAAATGGAGCTCGTACATGTTCGGCTACGCCTCCTGTAAAAACACCTCCAGTATGAAAAGTACGTAAAGTTAATTGTGTTCCTGGCTCACCAATAGATTGGCCAGCAACAATACCAATAGCTGCTCCAATTTCTACTAAATTCCCACAACTTAAATCCCATCCATAACATCTTTGACAAGCACGAGGCATACTTTTACAAGTTAATGGCGATCGCACTAGAATATCAGACGTTCCCGTTAGGGGAACTGTAGGCGCTTCGCGGGTTTTTGGAAAATTCACTAAAGAATTTACTAAGTCAGGTGCAAGATCTTGATTTCTAATTGCGATACATCGCTGACCTAAAAATACATTACGTGCTAAAACTCGTCCTATAAGTCTTTCTTGCAGGGATAATAAAGAATTACCTCCAACACTTACTTCACGAGTCGTTTTTCGATCTCGAATTGAATTAAGACGGATTCCTTGCCTAGTTTCACAATCAGGATTACGTATTACCACATGTTGTACAACTTCTACAAGCCGACGTGTAAGATATCCAGCATCAGCAGTACGTACAGCAGTATCTACTACTCCTTTTCGTGCACCATAGCAAGATATAATATATTCGGTTAAAGATAAACCTTCACGTAAATTACTTTGTATAGGAAGATCAATTATATTTCCTTGTGGGTTTGCCATTAATCCTCTCATTCCTACAAGTTGGTGTACTTGAGAAACATTTCCTCTGGCACCTGAAAAAGACATTATGTGAACTGGATTGAGTGGATCTGTAATTCGAAAATGTGAAGTCATTTCACGTTTTAAATATTCACTAGTCGTGTGCCAAGTTTCAACAATATGACGTAATTTTTCTACTGCATGAATAGACCCACGTCGATATTGTTCTTCTGATGTATGTGCTTGATATTCTGCATCTCGAATTAACCAAGTTTTTGAAGGAGTTGTTATTAAATCATCCACTCCTAGAGAAATTCCAGCTTGTGTTGCATGTCGAAAACCTAATGTTTTAAATTGATCCAGTATTTGTGCTGTACAATTGCTTCCTAAATAGGTTATTAACCTACCAATCAATTGTCTCATGGCACCTCTATCCATCACTTGGTTGTAGTAGATTTTATCTCCAAATTCGGCTGTCAGCCGTGCCATAAGTAAATACCTCCATAAAAATTTTATTAAATGTTTTAAAGTACCCAAATTGTCCCGATGTGCTTCGCACCATTAGTTCGTAGGTACCTAGGGTGAACCTAACGCCGATGGCCTTGGGGACTACAAGACTCTCTCATAGGACTCCTTTTAGAAACTAGTGACATCATCGGAGGTCCCCAAAGGGGAGTATTTTAAAATTTTTTTATAACGTAGGTCCGAAGGACGCCTTTGTCAATTGCGCCGAACCTACAACCCTTTTGCAAAAAAACAATTTATTTTTTTGCAACATGACTGAATAATAAAGAAAAATTCTATTGTATAAGGGACCGTATTTTGTTCGCGCTTTAAAGGAAAGGGGCGCGATGGGGGCCGTAGGCTCATAGGGCCGTAGGTGCGAAGCAAATACACTATACACTATACACTAAAGTTATCCTATGGCCCTTAAACTATAGATTCTACAATTGTTACTCTTTCTCTAATGATAAATATCTATTTATTTCATCTTTCCCGATTTATTTCATCTTTCCATTAAAGCCTACGTCCCATGCTTCGCGCTTTTTAAAAATTATTTTTTTTTAGCTAAAGCCGAAAAAATTCGAGTGAATGAAAAAATCTATAGGGGCGAAACTAAGTGCTTCGCTCTTTATTACTCCTATGAGTTCCTAGGGGTCATCATCTTAAACTAAAATGTTCTTGAATGGATTGTTGAATTTGTTGATTAAAAATAACTCTTCCAGCAGTAGTTAAAATATATTTACTCACGTAACTGTCCTTTCTATTTTTTTTAATATAAGAATTTTCATAAATATTTATAGAGTTTCCTAAGGAATCTACCTGATATTCAATAGGTCCTTTACGAGAAGATACAACGGGATATTTTGCATCCCAACGTAACCATAAAAAACAAAAAAGATTGGCTAACGCCCCTTTATTAACAGAAATTAATACATCGTCATAATCATAAAAAGTAGGAAACTTATGTAAACCGAATTTGTTTCTCATAAAGTTTTGATAGGAACGAAGGCCGCTTCGCGCCTTAATATGTTGAGAATCTTTTTGTCGATATTTTCTAGATTCTATTGGCTCCCGAGATTTTTTGGAAGACAGATAAGACGAATCAAAGCGAAGTTGACGACTTCCGTATATACCAATAGATCCTTCTAAAGTTAAAACATATAATCCAAGAAGCATATCTTGACTTGGGACCGCTACTGCTCGTCCTGTTGCCGGCGAGAGTAGATTTGATGGTGACCACATTAAAATACGAGCTTCAACTTGTGCTTCCCAAGATAAAGGTACATGAACAGCCATTTGATCTCCATCAAAATCCGCATTAAAACCAGCACATACTAAAGGATGTAAATGAATTGCACGTTCGCTAACTAATACAGGTTGGAAAGCTTGTATACCTAATCGATGTAAAGTAGGTGCTCGATTTAAAAGTACCAACCGATTTTGTACAATTACTTGAAGTACTTTCCATATAATTGGTTCTTTATTTTGAATTATGCTTTTAGCAGCTCTGAGATTTGGTGCTAATTGTCGTGCGATTAATTCTCGAATAATAAAAGGTTGAAATAGTTCTAGTGCCATTTCTCTAGGTAAGCCACATTCATGTAAAGCCAATAAAGGCCCAACGACTATTACCGAACGACCAGAATAATCGACACGTTTACCTAATAAATTTTCTCTAAACCTACCTTTCTTACCTTTTATTAGAGCAGAAAATGATTTATATGCTCTTTTATTGTAATCTCTAAAAGTAGATGAACCCATACCATTCGCTAATAAAGCATCAACAGCTCGTTGTAAGGATGCTCGTTGAAGGCGCGCAAGTAAACCAGAAAGTACAAGAGTGCCTTGATATGACAACCAAATTGAAAGATCTTCATTTCTAAATAATACTTTTCGATATAATTCGTTTAAATCAGAAGTAATTAATTGCCCTTCTCGTAATTCCACAATGGGTCTTAAATCCGGAGGTAAAACTGGAAGTACAGACAGTACCATCCATTCTGGTTGAGTTCTTGATTGGATAAGATCTCGAATAATTTTACTAGATCTTATAATTAATCTTTTTTCACGTTGAATATCAGCGCTATGTTCACTATTTTTATATTTTCCTGAAACAGGAAACCACATTTTTTCTGTTTGTTCAACTGATCTTTCCCAATTTTTTTGAAGAGAAACTAATTTATTTTGTAAATTCAAATTTATTAACATTCTTTGAATTCCATACCCACCAGTAATAATTTCTCTACTTTCACAATCACGATACCACTTTGAAAGAAAAAGTTCTAAGGCAATACGCCAAGGTACATAAAACCTATTACAAATAAGTTTTGGTTCTAAAATGGGTTTAGAAGCTAATCTTAATAAACGTTTACGCGCTAAAATAATTCTTTGTGATAATTGAATCTGCTTCTCACCTACAGGACTCCCTTCGGGACTTCCGGCATTGGCATTTGCTTTATCTTGAAATTCTTCTAGGGCACGGCTTCGCCCCTTAGTAGATAAAGAGATAGTTTTAGTTTGTAAAAAATGTTTACGAGCTCGAAGCCTTTTTCTTGTTAAAATTCGTTTATAAGCTCTTTCGTGTGTTCCTATTCTTAGAGTACCTAAAAGTCGAAATTTTGAATATGTACCAGGTCCTATAACAAAAGATCCACAATAAACTAAACTTTCGACATCTTTAAGTGGCATCTCAAGTAAATGTGAAATAACACTAGGGCGATTTTTTAGATACCATACATGAGTAACTGGAGAAGCTAATTGAATGTAACCCATCCTATGTCTTCGAACTCGAGATTCAGTTAATTCAACACCACATTGTTCACAAAAAGGAGGAGAGTCGCTATCTCTCGGCCCTTTATATTTTCCACAACTACAAAATCCACTTTTGATTGGTCCAAAAACTCGTTCACAAAATAAACCATCTCTTTCTGGTTTATGGGTTTGATAATGTATGGTATGAGGTTTTAGAACACGTCCTACAATTTCTCCATTTGGTAAAATTCTCTCTGCCCAACTACGAATTTGTTCTGGAGAGGCTAATCCTATACGAAGATTTTGACCCTTAGGGCTTTCTTGCCTCTTAGATTCTTCCCCTATCGGGGACCTCTGTTCCCATCCAGAATCCCGTGAAGAATAAAGGGACGGAAAATTATTTGAGTAAATCATAAAAATTTTTGTAGTCTATAGAATTTTACATTTGATTTATTTCTAGAAAAATAATTTAAATATTATATCAAATAGAGTCTCTTTATTTACTTTATTTTTTTATGTAAATAAATTTTCTTTTTTCTAAGACGCCTTTGGCTTTTTTATTGATAAAAGCTCCGCTCCTTGCTTATGGTGCAAAAAAAAAGGCGTGAAGCCCCGAGAGTCATTAGTACGAAGTTGGTTGAAAATTTGAAGTATTTTTATATCTAAAGATCCTTTTTGTGATCTGGTGCTTTAGCATACACCTTTATATATAAAATAATAAAAGAAATTATTGATAAAAGAGGTCCGTTTTCGCCGGAGGTGCTTTAGCTAGGTCGCTAAGAGGCGCGCAGTTTTTATTTTATTTCTTTTTGTTTTGAGGTCCGAAGGACG